>JBILYJ010000060.1:0-16708 GCA_044377795.1 Reyranella sp.
GCAGGCCGAGGAGCTGCCGGAGCAGGAGACGGCCGACATGCTCAACCATCATTTCGCCCTGCTGGGCAGCTGCATCGAGAACGACCAGGGCGTGATCGACAAGTATATCGGCGACTGCGTGATGGCTGTGTGGGGCGGCCTTTCGACCATGGAGGACCATGCCGACCATGCGGTCCATGCCGCCCTCGAGATGGGGCGCGTCGTGCACGAGGACAATCTTCGGCGCATCGCGGCCGGCCAGAAGGCCGTCCGCCTGCGCGTCGGCATCCATTCGGGCCCGGTGATCGTCGGCAACATTGGCGCGCCGGGCCGGGTCAACTACACCGTGGTCGGCGACACGGTGAACGTGGCGCAGCGCTTCGAACAGCTCGGCAAGGAGTTCATGACCCCGGACGAGGACGTGATCGTCCTGGTCAGCGGCGACACGATCGCGGCGCTGAAGCATCCCGAGGCGCTGGGTGAACTACCCAAGCCGGAGCTGCGGCATGTGAAGGGCAGGGACGAGCCGGAGCAGGTGTATCGTCTTCTGTGACGGGGTGCTGCGCTGGACGGGATACGGTCATCGCCGGTAGTGTGCCCCCGTCCTCTTCTTTGATAATTTGAAGGAACGAGCCGCACATGGAACGACGCAAACTCCTTGCATTGTCGACGGCCGCTCTCGCTCTCGCCCCCTTCCACGGACTGCGCGCGCAGGACTCCAACAAGCCGTTCACGACCGAGCAGCTCGACCAGATGCTGGCGCCCATCGCCCTCTATCCCGACGCGCTGCTGTCGCAGGTGCTGATGGGTGCGACCTATCCGCTCGAGGTCGTCGAGGCGGCGCGGTGGTCGCAGGCCAACCCGAACCTCAAGGGCGACGCTGCCGTCGCGGCGGTGAAGGACAAGAGCTGGGACGTCAGCGTGAAGTCGCTCGTCGCGTTTCCGCAGACTCTTCAGATGATGAACAATCAGCTCGACTGGACCCAGAAGCTCGGCGACGCGATGATCGGCCAGCAGAAGGACGTCGCCACGGCGGTCCAGCGCCTGCGCGCCAAGGCACAGGCCGCCGGCAACCTGAAGTCGACCCCGCAGCAGACGGTGACGACGCAGTCGAGCGGCGGTGCCAGCGCGATCGTCATCGAGCCGGCCAATCCCGAGCTGCTCTACGTTCCCTACTACAATCCGGCCTGGGCCTATGGCGCCTGGCCGTATCCCGCTTATCCGCCGCCCTATTATCCGCCGCCGCCGAACTACGGCGCGGCGCTGATGACCGGCATGATGTTCGGCCTGGGCGTCGCCGCGGGTGCGGCGATGTTCGGCGGCTGGCACTGGGGTTATGGCGGCGGCGGCTGGGGCAACAGCTACACGACGGTGAACGTCAACCGGGCGACCAGCATCTCCAACAGCTTCAACGCCGACCGCTATCGCAACGGCCAGTGGAACCACGATCCGGCGCATCGCGACGGCGTGCCCTACCGCACGCCGGCCGAGCGGCAGGCATTCGGCCAGAATCGCCCGGATTCGGCGGCACAGCGCCAGCAGTTCCGCGGCCAGCTCGACGGGCGGGGCGCGGAGGGCGTGCAAAATCGCGGAGCCGAGGCCCGGCCGGCGGAGAATCGCGGCGTCGAGAATCGCGCCGGCGGCGACCGCGGCGCCTTCGGCGACATCAACCGCGGCGGCAACGGCGCCAGCCGCGACTTCGATCGCGGCAGCCAGTCCTGGGGCAACCGCAGCTTTGGTGGCGGCGGCGAGCGTTTTGGCGGCGGGGGCGAAAGGTTCGGGGGAGGAGGACGGCGATGAGCGGCACGATGTTCCGGCGCGGTCTCCTGGCCCTGGCCGTCTTCGCCGGTCTTGCAGGGGGCCTGGTCGGCGGCGCGGTCGCCCAGCAGGCAGCCAAGCTCCATGGCTTCCCGACGGCCGAGGCGGCCGCCAACGCATTCACGGACGCGGTCCGCAAGGGCGACCAGAAGGCGCTGGGGGCCCTGCTGGGTCCGCAATGGGGTGAGTTCGTCCCGGCCACCTCCGAGCAGCGCCAGGAGCGCCGGAAGGCCTATCTCGCGGCCTGGGACGAAAGCCACGAGGTCAAGGTCTCCGGCGACAAGGCGACCGTGATGGCCGGCAAGGCCGGCTGGACCTTGCCGATCCCGCTCGTGAAGGACGGCGCGGAATGGCGCTTCGATCCGGTCGCCGGCTGGCGCGAGATGCGCCTGCGCCAGATCGGGCATGACGAAGCCGCCGTGGTGCAGACGATGCTCGCCATCGTCGATGCCCAGCGCGACTACGCGGCGATGGATCCGATGAAGACCGGCTCGCCGGTCTATGCGCGGCGCCTCCTCAGCTCGCCTGGCCGCAAGGACGGGCTCTACTGGGAGGCCAAGCCGGGCGAGCCGCAGAGCCCGCTCGGGCCGGCGGTTGCGCGCGCCCAGCTCGACGGCAATGCGCCGGACGGCCATTACGGCTACTACTTCCGCCTGCTCTACGGCCAGGGCGCGGCGGCCCCGGGCGGCGCCCGCGACTACATCGTCAACGGCCGCATGATCGGCGGCTTTGGCGCCATCGCCTGGCCGGTGCGCTACGGGGTGACGGGCGTGATGACGTTCATCGTCGACTACAAAGGCGTGGTCTACCAGCAGGACCTTGGGCCGGAGACGGCGCAAAAGGCCGGCATGATCAACACCTTCAATCCTGATAAGGGTTGGGTGAAGGCGGATATGACGCCTCCGTGACGGAGGTGTCGACGTTAAGGGGAGAGGTTTGATGAAGACGAAGATCCTGACGCTGATCGTGGCAGCGGGCTTCCTGGGCGGCTGCAACACCAGCAACCTGTCCGACGGCCAGACCGGCGCGCTGGTCGGCGCCGCGGCCGGCACCGGCATCGGCCTCGCGACCGGCGGCAGCTTCGGCGCGGTGGTCGGGGCCGGCCTGATCGGCGGCGCCGTCGGCTATCTTGGCGGCACCGCCATCGGCAACAGCAGATAAGGGAGATCCAGATGACCTCCAGGATCCTTCTCGCGCTGGCAGCCCTCTCGGTCGGAAGTGTCGTCGCCGTCTCGGCGTCCGCCCAGCAGGCCGCCATGCCGCCGCTCAATTTCGACCAGGCGGCCTACATCACCTGCCGGGAAGCGCACGCCATGAATCCGGAAGCCCGCAAGGCGCTGGCCGTGTTCCTCGCCGATCATTCGGCGCGCATGCGCGGCGTGGTGATCCCCGACGGCGATCTTGGCGCCCATCTCGCCCACCTGGTGCGCGGTGGCTGTACCCTGTCGCCCGACGCCTACCTGTTCACGGTGGTCGACCGCGCCATTGTCGCCGAGAGCTCGAAGCTCGCCAAGCGCCGCTAGTTACTTCTAGCTACGGCTTCCAGCGGGTCACGCCGAGAGCTGCCAGGACCAAGTGGGCGGCGTGACGTAGGCGGCAGAGGCGAAGCCCTGCGCGTCGGAAGTCTTTCATCTGGAGCGCCGTCGGATATCCCAGATACTGGCCGTCCGAGAGCTGCTGCGGTTGTCCCGCTGTCCTGTCGGCCGCTAGACGCGCCAGCGCAGTCGGCAGGGCACGCGCACCGGCCAGGAAAAATTGCGTCGTCAGTTCGCCGACCGAGGTTGCGCCATCAATCGGCACTTCGACCTGGGCAATGACGCGGCCGGCGTCGATTGTGCGATCTTCAATCGCGTGAACCGTGGCGCCTGAAATGCGCTCCTGCCTCGCTTGTGCCCACAGCACGGGGCAGGGGCCGCGCAGTTTGGGAAGCAGGGACGGATGAACATTCAACGCAGCCACCTTCGGCAGACCGATCAGAGGCGGCTGCAGGATCTGGTCAAAATTCATGACGACGATGAAATCGGGAGCGCAAGCCTGTACGGCGGCAAGCGTCTCGGCGGAATTGACGTCGGGTGTTTCGACGAGCCGCGCATTATAGCGCCGCGCCAGTTCGGGCAATGTCGCCAGTGCCGGAGTTCGGCGAGTGACCAGCGAAAGCCAGCGCGCGAAAAAGGCGACGATCGGCACCGATACCAGGTCGAAGCCTAACCAGAGGTTGAGCGGGATGCCAAAGCGCCGGAAGCCGGCGGTCGTCTGTTCCCAGAAGGTACCGTGACTGGAGCCGAACCGCCGCGAGGACAGGACGAGACCTATGTCGTTCCCGAATTCCGCGAACACCGCGTTCAATGCCGGGAGGCAGCACAGGCTGTCGATATGGCAGATTACGATCGTACGTGTCTTTGGCCGGTTCTCCGCAGCGGACGGCATGCGGCCCTACTCCTTCAATATCCGCGCACTCAGCCAGGCGGGAAGCAGCGCCGTAAACCAGACGCCGATGGCGAGGCCAAAGGGGAAGGCGATACGCGGTCTGTTGCGGGCGAGACCGTGCCGGATGATCTGCGAGGCCCGCCCGGTACTCATCGATTTCGGTCTGGGATCGGCGATCGCATCGGTCATGCGGCTCGTTACATAGCCCGGGCAGACGACGCTTAACCCGACATTGGCTTTTGCGAGCGGGAAGCGCAGGCTCTCCCCCCAGACGCGTATCGCCGCCTTGCTCGCGTTATACGAAGCGGAGCGCGGGCGGCCGAAGAAAGCCGCAAGGGACGAAATCACGCCGACTTGTCCTTCGCGCCGCGCCATCAGGCGATCAATCAGCGGCTCGACAGTGTTCAGTACACCCGTGATATTGACCGCGATGGTCCTGTGAGCCGAATCGAAGGGCTCGATTCCCAAGTTGTTCTGGTCGAGCGATATCCCGGCGTTGGCAACCAGCAGGTCGACTGGATGGGCGTCGTCGAACGCCTTCAACCAGCGCGCCATTGCGGATCGATCGGTGGTGTCGACAGTGTCGGCGAGCACCGTCGCTCCCTTGCTCCGGCAGGTATCCGCAACCGCATACAGGCGCTTGGCGTCACGGCCCGTCAGGCCAAGAACGACGCCAGGAGCAGCATAGTCGATGGCCAGGGCCTCCCCGATGCCACTCGAAGCGCCAGTGATAATGATGTGGCGGAATGTTTTCATGTTGGGGCAAATGCCTTGAAATGATAGTGACCTTGAGAGTGCTGGACCACGCATTTATGTTGACCGACAGCGCATTGACCGATGGTCGAAAGTCCGGACGTGACCCGTAGACTGTTGTTCGACGTCACGGGGCTGCTTCACTGGTACGCCTTCTTCTCGAATCCCTCTGGCACCCAAAGGGTGACTGAAAAGCTGTGTTCCTCGACGGCTGTTCAGCAGAACAAGCAGGTGGAGTTCGTGGCGCGGGCGCTTGGCGGCGACAAATTGTACAGGATCGATAGTGGCACATTGCGTGATCTCCAGGATCCGCTGCAGCGCCGGGTGGCAATAGCCCGCCTGCGCGCCCTCTTCACGATGACCATGCGACAGGCGCGGCCGAGGGGGCCGCTGTCGGACATGACCATTATCCATGTTCCCTACTTCCTGCTCGGCCTGGCCCATCTGGCGCCGCTGGTCGAGGCCTGGTTCCGCAGGCGACTGCCGACCGCCTTGCCGTCGCTGGAAGTCGTGCGGGAGCCCGGGCCGCAGGACATGTTTTTCAACCCGGGGGATTTGTGGTGGCAGAATCACTACGCCCCGTTCCTGCTTCGGCTGAAAGCCCGCACGGGGGTGAAGGTCGTGCAAATGATCCACGATCTATTCTTTATTGAACGGCCTGACTGGTTCTCACCAGCCTTCGCGCGCACTTTTCCGTCCACCTTTGGCAGGGCTGCACCTTGCGTCGATCGTTGGCTGACCAATTCGACCTTCGTGAAGGAACAACTCAGGACATATATGGAGAGCCACGCGCTGCCTCCGCGACCTGTCGAGGTCCTTCCCATTGGCTGGGATAGTTTCGCGGCTTCAAGGGGGGAGGATCGCCCCAGCGCCGCGGCGGTGCTCCGACGCTACGGCATCGCCGGTCATCCATTTATCCTGTTCGTCGGAACCGTCGAGCCGCGCAAGAATCTGGCAACGCTGCTCGATGTCATGGAGGACTTGCGCCGGGGCCTCGGTGAGCGTGTTCCAAAGTTGGTGGTCGTGGGCGGTTACGGGTGGAGCGCGAAGGGTCTTGCGGCACGCCTGCGGCGCAACCCGCACACCAGGTGGCTGACCAGGGTGCGCGACGCCGATCTGTCTGTCATCTATCGCGCCGCGCTCTTCACTGTATCGCCCAGTTACTCCGAGGGATGGGGACTGCCGGTGCAGGAGAGCATCGCCCATGGCGTGCCCTGTATCGCCTCGACCGGCGGAGCGCTGCGTGAGTCCGGTCGTGGCCTCGCGGTCCATTTCGATCCACTGGATCCGGCGAGTTTGAAGTCTGCGATGGCCGATTGGATCACCGATGGCGCTGCCCTTCAGCGAGAGCGGGTGAGAATTGCCGAGGCCCTTGGCTCGGAGCATTTCCCAACCTGGAACGATGCCGGCCAGGTGTTGCTGAAGCAGGCGAGCCTCGACGGGAACGGACGCGACCTGTGAGTGCGCGGTTGCTCTACGACCTGACGGGGCTGGTACATTGGTATGCCTACTTCCGGCATCCCGGCGGCGTGCAGAGGGTTATCGAAAAGGTAGCGTCCTCGGATGTCGTCCGCCAATCGTCCGCGGTCGAGTTCGTGGTGCGGATACTCGGTAGCGATCGATTCTACAGGATCGAACCCGAACTGATTGCCAACCTCAGTAGCGGGCGCTCCTCGGCGATATCGCGCCTGCGACGCATCCTGGCGCAGGGATTGAGATTGGCGACGCTCCCGGAAATAATGTCCGAAGGTCGACATTTCCATTTGCCGTATCTGGCGGCCGGGCTGACCCGGATGGAAGGTCTCATCGAGGCCTGGACGGAAGGAGCCGCGGGGCGGTCGTCGCCTGCGCTCGATATCGTTGCGCCGCCGGGCGCGCAGGACGCGTTGTTCAATCCCGGCGATCTCTGGTGGCAGAAGAAGTACGTCGCGACGGTCGCTGGCCTGAAGGCGCGAACGGGCGTGCGGATCGTCCAGATGATCCACGATCTTTATCTCATCGAGCGGCCGGAATGGACTCCCGCCGGCGCCGTGCGGGTTTTCGTCGAGCAGCTTCACGGGATCGCCCCGAGCGTGGATTGCTGGCTGACCAGCTCGCAATTCGTCAAGCAACAGGTGCAACGCTATCTCGCCGATCGGTCAGTCTCCGAAAAGCCGATCGCTGTCTTGCCCATGGGCTGGGACAGCTTCGATCCCTTGCGCGACGCCGGCGATGATCGTCTCTCCGACCGCCTGGTCCTTGGGCGTCATGGACTGATCGACAAACCGTTCATGCTGTCGGTCGGCACGATCGAGCCCCGCAAGAATGTCGCGGCGCTGCTCGATGCGGCCGATGGGCTTCGCGCACGATTTGGCGACGTCATGCCGCGTCTGGTGATCGTCGGTGGCTACGGCTGGAAAGCGGGCGAGGTGCGGGCCCGGCTGGAATCGGGATCCCGCAACGGCACCCTGGTCTGGCTCGAAAATCTCTCCGACGGCGATCTTGGGATCCTTTACAGGAACGCACTTTTCACGGTCATGCCGAGTCACGGTGAAGGCTGGGGGCTGGCGGTGCAGGAGAGCCTTGCGCTCGGGGTACCCTGCATCGCCTCGAACGCCGGAGCGACGCGCGAGGCCGGCCTCGATCTCGCAACCTATTTCGATCCCTCGAGTTCCGACGGGTTGACGCGGGCGATGGTCGCCTGGATCTCCGACGCAGAGGCCCTGGCGGCCGCCAGGGACAGGATAGAGCGTGCGCTCGCGACGCGGACGTTTCCGAGCTGGAACGACGCGGGAAGCGTGCTGCTCAGGTCAGCTTCACCATGACGTGTCTGGCATAGGCCGGGCGCGTCATCAGTCGCTCGTACCACGCCCGGACGTTCTTCAGGTCCGGGCGTTCGATTTCCAGCGCATACCAGCGATGGACGAAGCAGCCGACCGGAATGTCGCCCATCGTGAACTGGTCGCCGGCGACGTAGCGCTTGCCCGCCAGCCAGCCGTCGAGCCGGCCGAACAGCCTGCCGGCCTCCGCGGCGGCCTTGCCGATCGCCGCCATGTCGCGCTTCTCCGGCGGCGTGCGGACCAGGCCCCAGAAGGCGATGCGCATCGGCTCGGCGATGGTGCTGAGCTGCCAGTCCATCCAGCGGTCGGCCTCGCTGCGCAGGCCGGGATCGGTGGGCCACAGCGTGCCCGCGGCATGCCTGGCCGCGAGATAGCGCACCGCCGAGTTGCTTTCCCAGACGATGCGCCCGCCCTCGTCGATGGTCGGCACGACGCCGTTCGGGTTCATGTCGAGGTACCATTTCTGGTCGTTGCCGCCGAACGCCCCACCGACATCCTCGCGCTCGTACTTGAGCCCGCACTCGTCGGTGCACCACAGCACCTTCATCACGTTGATCGAATTGGCACGGCCCCAGATTTTCATTGAATCAGTCTCCCTAAATTCAGCATTCCCATTCCGGCTTGCCATCGACGATCCGCAAGATGTGTTTGACGTCAGGGTCGAATTGGACCGGATCGAGAGACCCTTCGAAGATGATGCGTGTATCATCGAGCCACCGGGGATCGGGCCGCAACCATAGTTGAGGCTTCGTCCATGGACAGGAGGACAGGCTCGGCAGGCGCCTTCCCGTGGGTGGGTCCTTGCGAAGGTCGATCAGTTCCAGGCCTTCGTTCGGATAGGCGATGCTCTTATCCACGCCAATCGCATACTCACCGGAAGGCGAGAGAAGGGGCGGCGATCCGACACGCAAGAGGCGGCCGTCGCGAGCGGAAACCAGGTAGGTGTCCCGGCCTTCCCAGAGATCGACCTCGACGACGTATTGGCGTTGCTTGGGCCAATAGCCGATCAATCGATGCCTCCGGCATTCACTATATCCTTCGCAGGATTCGCCGACGATGGTGTTGTCCACGAACTTGAGCGACCGATCGCCGTCGAGCTGAAGCTGAAGGACGATGCCATTGCGATAAGCACGATTGCGCAGCTTCTCCAGCGCCTCCCGGTCCGCGCTGTCTGGAACGGGGACCTGCTGGCTCTGCCAGTCGCAGCATTTCTCCTGGACGACCACCGCAATCGAGTAGGTCGTGATGAAAGGCGGCAGGACGCCCGTCTCCTGCGCAAGCGCGCCGGAGGTGGTCACCGCAAGGATCAAGGCAAGCAGGCTGCGCATCGCTCGCTCCTAATGCGCCGCCGCCCAGTTGTCGCCGACGCCGGTGTCGACGACCAGCGGCACCGTGAGCGAGGCGGCGCTTTCCATGATCTTGCGGGTCACGTCCCTGGTCTTGTCGAGTTCATTGTCGGGCACTTCGAACAGAAGTTCGTCGTGCACCTGCAGGAGCATCCTCGCCTTGAGCTTGGCGGCCGTGAGGGCGCCGGGCAGGCGGATCATGGCGCGCTTGATGATGTCGGCGCCGCCGCCCTGCAGCGGCGCGTTGATCGCGGCGCGCTCGGCGAAGGCGCGCATGCCCTGGCTCTTGTCGTGGATGAAGCGCAGGTGGATCTTGCGGCCGAACGGCGTCAGCACGTAGCCGTGCTTGCGCGCGAAGTCCTTGGTCCGTTCCATGTAGTCGCGGATGCCGGGATAGCGCTGGAAATATTTGGCGATGTACTCCTTGGCCTCCTGCTGGCCGATGCCGAGCTGGTTGGCGAGGCCGAAGGCCGAGATGCCGTAGATGATGCCGAAGTTGATCGCCTTGGCGCGTCGCCGCACCAGCGGATCCATGCCCTTCACCGGCACGCCGAACATGTCGGAGGCGGTGATGGCGTGGATGTCGTCGCCACGCGCGAAGGCCTCCTTCAGGGACGGAATGTCAGCGACATGCGCCAGCAGGCGCAGCTCGATCTGCGAATAGTCGGCGCTGAGCAGCTTGTGGCCCGTCTCGGCGATGAAGGCCTGGCGGATCTTGCGGCCTTCCTCGCTGCGCACCGGAATGTTCTGCAGGTTCGGATCGGTCGAGGCGAGTCGTCCCGTGGCGGCGCCGGTCATGTGATACGAGGTATGGACGCGGCCGGTCTTGGCATCGACTTGGCGCACCAGCGCGTCGGTGTAGGTGCCCTTGAGCTTGGCGAGCTGGCGGTGCTCCAGGATCTTCACCGGCAGCGGATGGCCTTGCGCCGCGAGGTCTTCCAGCACGGACGCGTCGGTCGCCCACGAGCCGTTCTTGTTGCGCTTGCCGCCGGGTAGCTTCTGTTCGTCGAACAGGATTTCGCCGAGCTGCTTGGGCGAGCCGACGTTGAACTCGCGGCCGGCGATCTTGTGGATCTCGCCCTCGAGTTCGGCCAGCCGCTTCTCGAAGTCGGCGCTCAGCCCCTTGAGCTTCAGCGCATCGACCTTGATGCCGGCGGCTTCCATCGACAGCAGCACCGGGATCAGCGGTCGCTCGATCGTCTCGTACATCGAGGTGACGCGCTCGGGCACCAGGCGCGGCTTCAGGCGCGCCCAGAGCTGCATGGTGACGTCGGCATCCTCGGCGGCATAGTCGCGCGCCTTGTCGAGCGGCACCTTGTCGAAGGTCACCTGCTTGGCGCCGCTGCCGGCCACGTCGGAGAATTTTATGGTCTTCTGGCCAAGATGGAGCTCGGCCAGCTCGTCCATGCCGTGGTTGTTCTTGCCGGCGTCGAGGACGAAGGAGATGAGCATCGTGTCGTCGACCGGGCCGATCTCGACGCCATGCCGGCGGAACACCGCCATGTCGTACTTGATGTTCTGGCCGACCTTCAGCACCGAAGGGTCTTCCAGGAGCGGCTTCAGCTTTTCGATCGCTGTCTTGATGGGGATCTGTCCCTCGAGCAGCTTGCCCGCATCCTTGTCGCCGCCGTCGCCCAAAAGATCGAGCGCGCCTTGCGCGGCTGTGCCGGGGACGCGATGCATCAGCGGCAGGTAGGCGGCGCGCCGGCGCGTCGAATTGACGTCGCCCCACGGGCCTTCGAGCAGGGCCAGCGAGACGCCGACCAGGCCGGCATTGTTGGAATCGAGCCCGTCGGTCTCGCAGTCGAACGCCACCGTGCCCGCCTTGGTCGCCTCGGCGATCCATTCGTCGAGCAGCTTCTCGTCCTGGATCATCTCGTAGTCGGCGGCCGTGAAGTCCCGATTGGGCTTCTTCGAGGAAGAAGCGGCGGGCGCGGGCGTGGGTTCGGCCTTCTTCACCGGCGCGGACGCGGAGGCCGGTGTCACTGGCGCATTGGCCTCGCCCAGCTCGCTGGTGAATCGCTGCAGCAGGGTCCGGAAGCCCTGCTGCTCCAGCCACGGCAGCAGCACATTAGGATCGGGCTTGCGCTTGTCGAAGGCTTCGGGCTCGGCCGGTGTCGGCACGTCGTCGCGCAAGGTCACGAGCTGCTTGGAGATACGGATCAGCTCGGCATTGTTCTCCAGCGATTCGCGCCGCTTCGGCTGCTTGATCTCTTTGGTGCGCTCCAGCAATGCTTCGAGAGTGCCGTACTCGTTGATGAGCTGGGCGGCGGTCTTGATGCCGATGCCGGGGGCGCCGGGGACGTTGTCGGTCGAATCGCCGGCCAGGGCCTGCACGTCGACGACCTTGTCCGGCGTCACGCCGAACTTCTCGAACACCGCCTCGGGCCCGAGCTTGATCTTCTTGATCGGGTCCATCAGCTCGACGCCGGGCCGCACGAGCTGCATCAGGTCCTTGTCGGAGGAGACGATGGTGCAGGTGCCGCCGGCCTCGACGGCCATGCGGGCGTAGGTCGCGATCAGATCGTCGGCCTCGTAGCCCTCGAGTTCGCACACCGTGACGTTGAAGGCGCGCGCGGCCTCGCGGATCAGCGGGAATTGCGGGATCAGGTCCTCCGGCGGATCGGGCCGGTTGGCCTTGTACTTGTCATAGATATGGTTGCGGAAGGTGACGCTGCCGGCGTCGAGAATCATCGCGATATGGTCGATCTCGGGATTGTCCAGCAGGTCGGCCACCAGCATGCGGCAGAAGCCGAACACGGCGTTGATCGGCGTCCCGTCGGGCCGGTTCATCGGCGGCAGGGCGTGATAGGCGCGGAACAGATAGCCCGAGCCGTCGATCAGGTAGAGGTGGCGGAGCGGCTTGTCGCCATCCGCCGGGGTCATCTCGGGAGCCTTGGATTTCGCCATGCTCAAGGCCTAGCACGCTGGACCGTGCGGCGGGAGATGGGGCTGTGATACGATCGGTGCATGACGATCATTCTATCCGAGAATTTCCGCGCGCTTTTCTACGCCCCCTTCTATGCTGCCCATGCCAGCGGTGCTTTCAAGCGGGCGGGAGTAGAGGTCGAGCTGCGGCCCTCGTCCGACCCGCTGGAGGCGGCCCGAGCGCTGCGCGCCGGGGAGGTCGACGTGATGTGGGGCGGGCCGCTGCGCGTCCTGATCGCGCGCGACAAGAACCCCGCCTCGGATCTGGTGTGCTTCTGCGACGTGGTGGCGCGCGATCCGTTCTTCGTCGTGGGCGCGACGCCGCGCCCGGATTTCAAGTTCGCCGATCTCCTGTCGGTGAAGCTGGCGACGGTCTCGGAGGTGCCGACGCCGTGGGTCTGCCTGCAGGACGACCTGCGCCGCGCCGGCGTCGATCCCTCGAAGGTCGACCGCAACGACGACAGGAGCATGGGCGAGAACGAGGCGGCGCTGCGCGAAGGCAAGGTCGATGCCGTGCAGGTCTTCCAGCCCTACGCCGAGAATCTCGTTTCGACGGGTGCCGGTTACATCTGGAACGCCGCCGCGGGCCGCGGCCTCACCGCCTATACGACCCTGGTGACGCGGCGCGGCGTCCTCACCGATCGCGCCGAGGACCTCGCGCGCATGATCCGTGGCATGGACGCGACCCTGAAATGGTTTGCCACCGCACCGTCGCTCGAGATCGTGGATGTGGTGCAGTCGTTCTTTCCCGATGTTCCGCGCGACCTGTTCGCCGCCTGCATCGACCGCTATCGCGCGCTCGAACTGTGGGGCCGCGATCCGGTCATTCGGCGCCACGGCTATGACCGGCTGCACGCCGCCATGCGCTCGTCGGGGATCCTGTCGCGCGACATCGCCTTTGAGGATGTCGTCGACACGAAGCTGGCCAGCCAGGCAATCGGCTGAACGTTCTTTTTGCAGGGGAGATCGAAATGGCGCTGTACGAACTCAGGACCTACACGCTCTACGTCGGCAAGATGGGCGAAGCCGTGAAGCTCTATCAGGAGTTCGGCTTCCCGGCGCTCGACAAGGGCGGCCATGCGAAGAACCTCGTCGGCTATTTCCAGGGCGACACCGGCACGATCAACCAGCTCGTCCATCTTTGGAAGTTCGAGGACGATGCCCACCGGCGCCGTCACTGGGCCGCCGTCTTCGCCGACCCCGCCTTCATGGACGGCTTTGCGGTCAAGTTCCGTCCCCTGGTCATGAGCCAGGAGGTGAAGCTGCTGAATGCAGCGCCGTGGGGTCCGCATCCCTAAGCGACCGCCTTCAGGCTTGCCGTCTGCGAGGTATTCGCAAAACCCGCGACGTTCGGGGACTTGCGATGAGCGGGGCGGGGGACTATCAGCATCCCGTCATCGGGGAGTAGCCGGCCTCACCCCAGAGGCGGATGCATCAACAGACTTGGGTCCTTAGGGAGCCATGGTGCATTCGGCGACCGACGGTCCATCACGGATCGCGCTTGGCGAGACCTTTGGCTTTCCAGCATCTTCACCCGCGGGATCGGGCGGTGCGGGAAGCCACAGGTTTGTGCTCGGTCCCGCCATGTGATTCGCTGTGGAAGCCTTTCTTGTTTCAACAGGACTCGTTGCCGTCGCCGAGATCGGGGACAAGACGCAACTCCTGGCCATGATCCTCGCCACCCGCTATCGCCGACCCGTTCCCATCATCCTGGGCATCCTGGTCGCGACCTTGGCCAACCACGCGCTTGCCGCCTGGGCCGGCGCCGCCGTCGCCGCCTGGCTGGGGCCCGACGCGATGCGCTGGATCCTGGGTGTCCTGTTCCTCGCCATGGCGGTGTGGTGCCTGATCCCCGACAAGGCCGACGAGGGGCCGAAGGTCGCGGGCGCGGCCGGTGCGTTCATCGCCACCGCCATCGCCTTCTTCCTGGTCGAGATCGGCGACAAGACCCAGATCGCGACCGTGGCGCTTTCGGCGCGCTTCAACGACCTGGTTGCCGTCACCGCCGGCACGACATTCGGCATGATGATCGCCAACGTGCCCGCGGTGCTGTTCGGCGACGTGCTGTCGCGCAAGGTGCCGCTGAAGCTCGTGCGCTCGCTGGCGGCGGCGTCCTTCGTCGTGCTGGGCCTGCTCGCGCTGCTCAAGCTCGACATGGGCCTGATGGGCGGCTGACCCTCGGAGGCCGGGCCGGCGCTACGCCACGCTGTTGGACAGCCGGCCCAGCCCGTCAATCTCGATCGTGACGCGGTCGCCGCGCTTCAGGAACTTCGGCGGCGTGAAGCCGATGCCGACGCCAACCGGCGTGCCGGTGGCGATGACGTCGCCCGGCTGGAGCGTGATGCCGGCGGAGATCGTCGCGATCAGTGTGGGGATGTCGAAGATGAGGTCGCGCGTGTTGGCGTCCTGGCGCAGCTCGTCGTTCACCCAGCACTTCACGTTGAGGTTTTCCGGATCGACCTCGTCGGCGGTCACCAGCCAGGGGCCCATCGGGCAGAACGTGTCGAGCGATTTGCCCAGGAACCACTGCTTGTGCTTGCCCTGCAGGTCGCGCGCCGTCACGTCGTTGATGATCGTGTAGCCGCAGATGTGGCCGTAGGCGTCAGCCTTGGAGATGCCGCGGCCGCCCTTGCCGATGACCAGGCCGAGCTCGGCCTCGTAGTCCACCGAGTCGCTGACGCCCTCGGGATAGCGGATGTCGGCGCCGTCGGCGATCACGCATTCCGGCGCCTTGGTGAAGACGATCGGCGCGGTGGGGATGGCATCGGCCGCCGAGCTGGCGCTGCTGTCGAAGCCGCTGCGCGTGAACTCCTTTGCGTGCTCGCGATAGTTCTTGCCGACGCACATCACGTTGCGCGCAGGCCGCGGGATCGGCGCCTCGATCTTGACGGACGCCAGCGGCAGGCCCGCGCCGGTCGGCTTGATCTTCGACTTGATCGCGTCGAGTTCGCCCACGATGGCGCCGAGGGTCGGAACGGCACGTCCCAGCATCTCCTCGAGCGGCCAGAAGGTCTTGCCGTCCGGGCTGACGAGCGCGGCCTTGGGGACGCCGCCGTGCGTGATGGTGGCGAGCTTCATTGCGGCTTCGCCGGCTCGGCGGCGTTGCCCCAGCCCTTCTTCTCGGCATCGAAGAAGGAGGCGAAGACCTTGCGGATGGTGCTCTCGCCGATGTCGCGCGTGATGAACACGACGCGGCTCTTGCGGTCGTCGCCTTCCGGCCAGGCGTCGAGCGTGGCCGGCGGATGGAAGACGTGCTGCACGCCGTGGATCACCACGGGCTTGTCGGTGTCCTTGACGTTCAGGATGCCCTTCATGCGCAGCAGGTCGGGGCCGCGATAGGTCACCAGCGCGTCGAAGGCCGCAGCCACCGTCGACCAGCTCATCGGCTCGTCGAAGGTCATGCAGAAGGAGCGGATACGATCGTCGTGGCGGTTGACGTCGTGCGGGTCCTGCTCGCCGTGAGCATGGTCGTGGGAATGGCCATGATCGTGACCATGGTCGTGTCCGTGGTGGTGATGGCCGTGCCCGTGGTCGTGGCTGCCTTCATAGGCCTCGGCCTGCAGCCACTTCTTCACGTCGGCGCTCTTGGTCTCGGGATTGTAGAGGCCGGCATTGAGGATCTGGTTGGGATCGATCTCGCCCGTCGCGACCGTGTGGAAGGGTGCGCCGGGGTTGAGGTGGTGCAGCCGGTGCTTCAGCTCGGCGAGCTTGGGCGCGTCGGCGATGTCGACCTTGGTGAGCAGGATGCGGTCGGCGACGGCGGCCTGCTTCACGGCCTCCTCGTGATTGTCGAGCGTGCTCGCGCCGTTCACCCCGTCGACGGTCGTCACCACGCCGTCGAGGCGGTAGCGCGAGGCCAGCAGCGGATCGGTCATCAGCGTGTGCAGGATGGGGGCAGGGTCGGCGAGGCCCGTGGTCTCGACCACCATGCGCTTGAACGGCGAGACCTCGCCGCGCGAGCGCTTGAGGAACAGCTCGCTCATGGTGCGCACCAGGTCGCCGCGCACCGTGCAGCACAGGCAGCCCGAGTTCAGCGTCACCATGCCTTCGTCGTCGGACTTCTCGACCAGGAGGTGGTCGAGGCCGATCTCGCCGAATTCGTTGATGATGACGGCGGTGTCAGCCAGCTCGGGCCGGCGCAGCAGCTTGTTGAGCAGGGTGGTCTTGCCGCTGCCGAGGAAGCCCGTCAGCACGGTGACGGGGATGCGCTGCTCGGCGGCGTTCTGCGGGTCGCTCATCGGGGGTATCCTGTGTTCGGGGATCACGCCCGCCAGAAGCACTCGACCTTCCTGAACTCCTTCCAGGCCCGCTCCAGCTTGCGCCGGCGGCGTTTCTCGCCGCTCGTCGCCTGCCTGGCGAGAACCTTGAGCGCCGGCGCCGTGTCCTCGGTTGGACGGGCGGCCGTGGCGATGTCGGCCAGCATGCGGGCCGCCGTCGCGCGATCGTTCAAGGCGCCGAGCGCGCCCTGCAGACGCGTCGTCGCTTCGATATAGGGCTTGGCCGCTGGCGAGGCAAAGGCGGGGCTGAGGTAGGTCGCGGCGTAGCGCAGCTTCTTGAAGGCGATGCGCAGGCGATGAAGCTGCTCCTCGCTCATGTGTTCCATCAGGCGGCCGCGGCGCACCACCTTGTCGTGGCGGG
>JBILYJ010000061.1:0-16657 GCA_044377795.1 Reyranella sp.
ACTTCTCGATCGTCGCATCGCAGGGCCAGCCGAACATGGCCTTGTCGCACGAGGAATTGAAGAAGCCCGCCATCACCGGATTGAGGATGTCGGCCGCGACCCAGGAGGTGAGGAAGGCGTGCCAGCCGCCCGCATTAGGCGGGTCCTTCTTGACACGGCGAGCGACCAGCGTCTGCCAGTCCATCGACACCATGTCGACCTTGAAGCCGGCGCGCTCCATCTGAGCCTTGGCCACCGGCGCGAGGTTGGTCAGGACCTGCAGGTCGGTCGACTGCATCAGCACGATCGGCGTGCCGTCGTAGCCGGCCTCGGTCAGGATCTGCTTGGCCTTGGCGGCATTACCGTTCAGCACGTCGGCCATGCCGGCATCGGTATCGAGCGGAGTGCCGCAAACGAACGGCGCCTTGCAGACCTTGTACCACTTGGAATCACCAATGGTCGCCTTGAGGAAATCTTCCTGCGCAAAGGCGGTGAAAACGGCATTGCGAACCTTGGGATTGTCGAACGGCTTCACCGTGCTGTTGAACCGGAAGGTGTACTGGTTGCCGGTCGGGTTGCTGTTCAGCAGGTTGATGTTCTTGTCCTTCGCCAGCAGCGGCAGCAGGTCGTGACCGGGCGATTCGATCATGTCGATCTCCCCGTTCTGGATGGCGCCGACTTGGGTCTGTATGTCGGAGATCCAGAGCCACTCGACGCGGTCGACCTTGACGACCTTGCCGCCGGCCAGGCCGTTGGCGGGCTCGCTGCGCGGCTTGTACTTGGCATTCTTGACGTAGACCGTCTTCTCGCCGGGCTTCCATTCGTCGCGCTTGAACATGAACGGGCCGGATCCGATGACGTCCTCGACTTTGATCTGGACGTTCGGGTCGGTCGCGGCGACGCGTGCCGGCATCATGAAGGGTACGTTCGACGACGGCTTGCCGAGCGACTGCAGCACAAGGCCGTAAGGCTCCTTCATCTTAAGCTTGAAGGTCTTGGCGTCGACGACCTCGAGCCCTTCGGCCGATGCCATCAGCTTCTGGCCCATCGAATCGCGCGCGGCCCAGCGCTTGATCGAAGCGACGCAGTCTTCCGCCGTCACCGGCGTGCCGTCGTGCCACTCAAGGCCGTCGCGCAGGGTGAAGGTCCAGACGAGCTTGTCGGCCGACACGTCGTACTTGTCGACCATCTGCGGCTTCACGTCGAACTTCTCGTCCATCGCGAACAGCGTGTCCCAGACGAGATAGCCGTGGTTGCGGACGATGTAGGCTGTCGTCCAGATCGGATCCAAAATCTTCAGATCCGAATGCATCACGACCTTGAGCGTCTGTGCCTGCACCGGGGCAGCGGCCATGACGCCGCTGACACCCGCTGCAGCAATGACGGCTAACGCCGACTTCCTGAATGAAAACATGCTTTTTAGCTCCCTGTCTCGCGGCTATTTCTTGTCCTCGCACGAACTTGCAAGAATCGAGCCGTCCCCACGGACAGTAGCAGTCGGGAGCCCCCCTCTGACAAGCCGATTCAGAAGCTGCGCAGAAGTCAGCGCGGCTTGTTGATCGCCTGCTCGAGCAGCTGGAGCACGCCTTCGGACGCGGCGGTGGCGACGATATCGCCGAATCCCGCCCACGAACCCTTGGCGGCAGCGAGCGGTACGGGATTGGACTGCTCGATGTCGCCGACGTTCTTGCCGGCCGGATCCTTCACGATCCATTTGACGACGAGCCGGGCCATGCGGTCGTCGATCGGCGTCATGATCACCGTGCCGACCACGGTGAAGGCGCCTTCTTCTGCCTGGTCGACGATCACGAGCTTGCTCGATCCCAGCGCACGCCGCATGCCGGACGTCAGCTGGCGATTGCCATCGGACGGCGCGCCGCTGACGGGCGCCACCAGCACCTTGACCTGCGGTTCGGCGGGCTTGGCGGCGACCGGTGTCGGAACGGTCGTGGAGGTGGGCGGTCCGTCTGTGGGCGCCGGCGGCGCGGTCATGGGATCGGGCGGGAATTCGTAGGGGATGGTGACGCCTGCGGCGACCTGGCCGGGCGCGCGCGGGATGAAATTGGGCGGCTTGCCGACCAGGGTCGCGACCCGGGGCGCGGCCTGCTGCGCGATGCGCGAGATCAGGCGCTCGGCCTGCTCGGCATAGTCTTCGGGCGGGGCCCGCGTCTTCACGGTCGCCGGCTCGTCGGTGCGCGGCTTGCCACGGATGCTCCAGTCGACCTGGACCTCGATCGACATGCCGGCGTCGCGGGTGCTCATCACGCCATCGACCTGGATCGGTGCCTCGGCGGGGGCCACCGCGGCCACGATCCCGTAGGATTGCAGTTCGATGGCGAGGGCCGCCGCGACCCGCTCGCCCATCTGCGGCGGCATGTTGCGGGGCGGGCTGATCGCGACCTCGACCTTGTCGCGGATCTGGCGCCCGGAGGAGACCTTCGACGATTCGTGCTGGAAAGGCTTGGGCGATCCGCCGCACGCCGCAAGGGCGAGCAGGCAGAGCAGCATCACAACATGGCGCATGTCGCGACGACCCCGAGCAGGCAGCAGAACATCAGGATGATGAAATAGGGCATGTCAGGCCGCGAGGGCGATCGCCGACAGGCCGCGCCCGTAGTCGCGCACACCCTGCAGGGTGTTGCGGCGATAGCTGAAGAAATCGTCGGTGCCGGTGAGCGTGTCGTGGCCGGTGGCGGTCACGGCCACACCGTTGCGCGCGATGCGGTGCACGAGATAGCCCGGCAGGTCGAACATGAAATGGCCGGCGCGCGTCGCGGTCCGGAAGAAGGCGGCGTTCGCCGCGTCCTGCGCCAGGAACGGCGCCGGGAACTCAGGCCCGACCTCGTAGGAGTCCGGCCCGATGCAGGGACCCACCACGACCTGAATACGCTCGCGCCGTGCGCCGAGCTTCTCCATGGCCGCGATCGTCGTGTCGACAACGCCGCCCAGCGCGCCCTTCCAGCCGGCATGCGCCGCGCCGATCACCGAGGCCTTGCCGTCGGCCAGCAGCACCGGTGCGCAGTCGGCCGCCAGCACGCCCAGGACCACGCCCGGCCGGTCGGTGACCAGTCCGTCGGCCTTGGGCGCACCCGGCGAGCTCCAGCGTCCGTCGGCGACCGTGAGCACGTCGGTCGAGTGGGTCTGATGCACGGTCTGCAGGTCGGGCTCGTCCAGGCCGAACTGATCGGCCACGCGGCGGCGGTTTTCGCGCACATTGTCGGGCAAATCGCCCGACCCGTAACCGCAGTTCAGCGAGGAGTAGAGACCGGTGCTGACTCCGCCGCGGCGGGTGAAGAAGCGGTGCTGCACCCCGTCGAGGGCAGCGAGGGTCTGGGCCTGGATCATTTATTGGTCCGAGAGGGCTTCGTCCGAGGGGGTGTCCATAAAGCCGGCTGGTGGAGCGCTCTTGCCGTCGCCGAGGGCCAGCACGCGGAAGAGGGTGCCCATTTGGTCGGGCGCGATCAAGCGGGCCGATGCCGCATCGATGGCATCGGCCTGCGCCGCTTTTGCATTGCGCTTCAGGGCCTGCGCTCGCCCGGGAAGACCGAGCCGGCGCAGGAACGCGCCCTGGCCCACCGGCCCGTAGGCCGTGACGCCGGACGCGGCGGCGAGGGCCGCGAAGTCGACATGGGCGCTGAGGTCGGTCTCGCCGGGGCGGTCGAGAATGCCTGCCCCCTGGTGGCCGCGCACCGCCTGCAGCGAGGCGGCGCGACCCGCGTTCTCCAGGCCATAGTCGATGATGAGCGCCCAGCCCCCGTCGCGGGCGATGCGCCCGCCGATCGCGCCGGCCAAGGTTCTTCCGGCCTCGCTGAGTTCGGCTTCGGCGCCTTCGTCGGCAGCGGGCAGCAGCGAGGCGAAGGGCGTGTTGCCCGGCGCCAGGGCCAGCCGCAGCCCGCCCTGCTCATCGAGGCCGACCATGCGCTCGCGCCAGCCGCCTGCGGTGCGATGGAACTGGCGGACCGGCAGCGCATCGAAGAATTCGTTGGCGACCAGCAGCAGCGGCCCCCCGGGCACGTCGTCGAAGCGCTCGTGCCAGGTCGGATTGTGGGCCTGCAGCGCGGCGCGCTGGGCCTCGCGCATCGGCGCATTGGTGTCGACGAGGTGCAGGTCGATCGCGGCCTGGAAGCCGGGCACGCCGCGCGTCGCCCGCAGCGCATCGGCCATCAGCGTGCCGCGCCCGGGGCCGAGCTCGACCAGCCGCACGGGGGACGGCCGGCCCATCGCCAGCCAGCGCTCGGCCAACCAGGCGCCGATCAGCTCGCCGAACATCTGCGAAATCTCGGGCGCGGTGGTGAAGTCGCCGGCGGCGCCGACGGGCACGGCGCGGCGATAGTAGCCGAGCCGCGGATGACCCAGTGCCTCGGCCATGAAGTCGGCCAGCGAGATCGGCCCGGTGAGCGCGATGCGGCGCGCGATCAGGCCGCCCAGCTCGGTCACGGCGCCCCGGTCACGGCAGGGCGGGCTTGCGATAGGCCCGCAGGATCAGCCAGAGACCGAACAGCAGCACGGGCAGCGACAGCAGCATGCCCATGGTGACCGGCCCCCACAGGTAGCCGAGATGCGCGTCGGGCTCGCGGAAGAGCTCGCCCACGATGCGGGCCAGGCCGTAGCCGGCGCAGAACACGCCGGTCAGCAGGCCGGGCCGGCGGCGGCCCTCGGTGAGCTTCCATACCGCGAGCACGATCAGGGTGAGCAGCACGCCCTCGAAGAAGGCCTGGTAGAGCTGGCTGGGATGGCGCGGCAGGGGCCCGCCGCGCGGGAACACCATGGCCCAGGGCACGTCGCTCACGCGGCCCCACAGCTCGCCGTTGATGAAGTTGGCGAGGCGGCCGAACAACAGGCCAAGCGGCGCCACGATCGCAACCAGGTCCGACAGCATGAAGGGATCGGCCTTGTTGCGCATCGCAAACAGCAGGATGGCGGCGATGACGCCCAGCAGCCCGCCGTGGAAGGACATGCCGCCCTCCCACAGGGTGAGCGCCGCCAGCGGATGCTCGATGTAGAAACCCGGCTTGTAGAACAGTACGTAGCCCAGCCGCCCGCCCAGGATGACGCCGAGCGCGGCCCACAGCAGGAAGTCGTCGATCTTGAGCGGCGACAGCACCTTGGGCGGCTGCTCGCAGACGCGGCGCATGACCTGCCAGCCGATCACCAGGCCCGCGATGTAGGCCAGCGCGTACCAGCGGATGGCGAAGGGCCCGAGCTGGACCAGAACCGGGTCGATCTGCGGGTAGGGGATCGCCAGGAGGATCGCGGCCAAGAGATTGTCGGGGAGGGTGTTCATGAGGGCGACCCTTATAGCGGGGGAATCGCGTCCCCAAAATCGTCGCGGCCCCGAGCGGGGGGGAGCGGCGCCGCTGGGGACTATCCGAACGAGAGTGTTCTTAGGTTTTTAGCGAGAGGGGGCGTCGGAAGGTCCTTGTCGGCTCAGGCTTCGCCGACCGTCTCGAGGATCGAGGCGGTCAACGCGTCGGCGGGGCTCTTGCCGGCCCAGACGACGTACTGAAAGGCGGGATAGAAGCGCTCGCTCTCGGTGATCGCCACCTCGACGAGGTCGTTCAACTGCTCCGCCATCAGGCCGTTGGTCCCGCGCAGCGGGATGGCGTGGCGGAACATCGGCAGGCCTTCTTCGCTCCAAAGATCGAAGTGACCCAGCCACATCTTCTCGTTGATCAGGCCGAGCAGGCAGTGAATGTCGCTGTGGCGCTCGACCGGGATGCGGACATCGTAGGCGCAGGTGAAGTGCAGCGCCTCGACATCGTCGCGCCAGCTGAAGAACATGCGGTAGTCGCACCAGCGGCCGGCGACCTCGACGGCGATCTCCCGGTCCGAGGTCCGGTCGAACGGCCAATCGTTGGCGGCAACAACCCTCTCGATCATCTCGAGCGGGTTGAGGTCGGCTTTCCGTCTGGTCCGCTCATGTCGCGATAACGCCATCGACCCGCTCCCCAACCATTTCCGCCGTGCGGCCCATCAGGAGCCATTCTTGAGGCGGCTGGTCGACATATCGTGGTGGGTACCCAACAACCCACTAGCTGTAGCCTGCCAAAGGATGGCTAACGGCGCAATAAGAAATGCCCGTGTAAAACGGGGAAAGAGTCAGGGATTCCATGAATTTAATCCCCAACGTTAAGATTCGAATCCGGCGATTCCGCAGAACGAGTCGGGAGAATTTGCTGAGAAATTGAGCAGAAACGGCGCCGAGCGCCGGATTTTCCGCGGTTTTCGCACGCCGTGGGCGATTGGCACACAGCTTGCCTTTCGACCCTCCAAGCGCGTCAGCGCGAAGACGTGGAGGAGGCTTCCCGATGTTCAAGGACCCGTTCGACCCCAAGGCCCTGCTGGGCCGCGGCGGCTGCAGCTGCGGCGGCAACCACACCCAGGCCGATCATGCCCGCCTGACCGCGGAGGTCATGCCGTCCGGGGAGGAGGATCGCTGGAACCGGGTCGTCGACGCCGCCGTCCTGCGCGCCGTGTTCCCGGTCGATGCCCAGCGCCGCCAGTTCCTGAAGACGGTCGGCGCGGCCACCGCGATGGCCGCGATCTCCTCCGTCCTGCCGCTCGGCGCCGCCCGCGAGGCCTTCGCCCAGGGGGGCGCGCCGGAGAAGAAGGACCTCAAGGTCGGCTTCATTCCGATCACCTGTGCCACCCCGATCATCATGGCCCATCCGATGGGCTTCTATTCCAAGCAGGGGTTGAACGTCGAAGTCGTCAAGACGGCCGGCTGGGCGGTGATCCGCGACAAGTCGCTGGCCAAGGAATACGACGCCTCGCACATGCTCTCGCCGATGCCGCTCGCGATCTCGCTGGGTGTCGGCTCGAACCCGGTGCCGTGGACCATGCCGGCGATCGAGAACATCAACGGCCAGGCGATCACCTTGGCGAACAAGCACAAGGACAAGCGCAACCCGAAGGACTGGAAGGGCTTCCGCTTCGCCGTGCCGTTCGACTATTCGATGCACAACTATCTGCTGCGCTACTACGTGGCCGAGCACGGGCTCGATCCCGACAAGGACATCTCGATCCGCTCGGTGCCGCCGCCCGAGATGGTCGCCAACCTGCGCGCCGACAATATCGACGGCTATCTCGGCCCCGATCCGTTCAACCAGCGCGCCGTATTCGACGGCATCGGCTTCATCCATCTGCTGACCAAGGAACTGTGGGACGGCCATCCGTGCTGCGCCTTCACCGTCAGCAAGGAATTCGCGACCCAGAATCCGAACTCCTATCGCGCGCTGCTCAAGTCGATCATCGATGCCACGGCCTATGCCCACAAGCAGGAGAACCGCAAGGAGATCGCCAAGGCGATCGCGCCGGCCAACTACCTGAACCAGCCCGAGACGGTGCTGGAGCAGATCCTGACCGGCACCTATGCCGACGGGCTGGGCGGCGTGAAGAAGGATCCCAACCGCATCGATTTCGATCCCTTCCCCTGGAACCAGTTCGCCATCTGGATCATGACCCAGATGAAGCGCTGGGGTCAGCTCAAGGGCGATGTCGACTACGCCAAGGTCGCGTCCGAGGTCTATCTCGCCACCGATACGGCCAACATGATGAAGGAGATGGGCCTGACGCCGCCCGATCCGTCGAAGAAGACGATCGTCGTGATGGGCAAGCCCTTCGATCCGGCCAAGCCCGACGAGTACGTCAACAGCTTCGCCATCAAGCGGACCTGAGCGGCCGTGACATTGTCGGCTGGATCAAAGGCTAACCTCATCCTGAGGAGCGAGCGCAGCGAGCGTCTCGAAGGATGGGCCAAGGACACCGCGTTTGCAGCCCATCCTTCGAGACGGCTGCTGCGCAGCCTCCTCAGGATGAGGACTTTGCTTTCCGGGGATGGTAGGCGCTGATGCTGAAGAACTCCCTCGGTGTGCGGGCGGGCCTGCTGTCGATGCTGATCTTCGTGGCCATCGTCGGCATCTGGCAGGTCGCCACGATGCCGACGGCAGCGACCGGCCCGGCGATGGATCCGGAATATGCCAAGCTGGTGGGCGCCGCGGCGGCCACCGGATCGAAGTCGGCGATGCCGACGCCGGCCGAGATCGGCGCCACGATCTGGAAGCATCTCTCCGATCCGTTCTACGTGCGCGGCAGCAACGACAAGGGCATCGGCATCCAGCTCGCCTATTCGCTGGGCCGCGTGCTGCTGGGCTTCGGGCTCGCCGCCGTGGTGGCCATTCCGCTGGGCTTCCTGATCGGCATGTCGCCGCTGGTCTATCGCGCGCTCGATCCCTTCATCCAGATCCTGAAGCCGGTGTCGCCGCTCGCCTGGATGCCGCTCGCCCTCTACACGATCAAGGACAGCGCCATCTCCTCGATCTTCGTGATCTTCATCTGCTCGGTGTGGCCGATGCTGATCAACACCGCGTTTGGCGTGGGCAGCGTGCGCAAGGAATGGCTGAACGTGGCCCGCACGCTCGAGGTCGGCCCCTTCCGCACGGCGTTCAAGGTGATCCTGCCGGCCGCGGCGCCGACCATCATGACCGGCATGCGCATCTCCGTCGGCATCGCCTGGCTGGTGATCGTGGCGGCCGAGATGCTCGTGGGCGGCACCGGCATCGGCTACTTCGTGTGGAACGAGTGGAACAACCTCTCGATCGCCAACATCGTGACCGCGATCCTGCTGATCGGCCTGGTCGGTCTCCTGCTCGACCAGGGCCTGGCGTACCTCGCCAAGCTCGTCACCTATCCGGAATAGGCGCCATGGAGAACCGCCCGCTCATCAGCATCGAAGGACTGGCGCGCCGCTTCGGCGAGACCGGCCAGCCCGCCGTATTCGAGGACGTCTGGTTCGGCATCGACAAGGGTGAGTTCTGCTGCCTGATCGGCCATTCCGGCTGTGGCAAGACCACCATCCTGAACGTGCTGGCCGGCCTCGACAGCCCGAGCGGCGGCGCCGTCATCGTCGACAATCGCGAGATCGACGGGCCGAGCCTCGACCGCGCCGTGATCTTCCAGGGCCATGCGCTGCTGCCGTGGATGACGGTGATGGGCAACATCGCCTTCGCCGTCTCCTCGCGCTGGCCGAGCTGGGATCGCGCCAGGGTGCGCGAACATGCGATGCGCTTCATCGAGCTGGTGGGTCTCGCCGGCGCGGAGAACAAGCGTCCGGCGCAGCTCTCGGGCGGCATGAAGCAGCGGGTCGGTATCGCGCGGGCGCTCTCGATCCAGCCCAAGATGCTGCTGATGGACGAACCGTTCAGCGCGCTCGACGCGCTGACGCGCGGCATGCTGCAGGACGAGGTGCTGCGCATCTGCGCCGACACCCAGCAGACCGTGTTCATGATCACCCACGATGTCGACGAGGCGATCCTGCTCGCCGACAGGATCGTGCTGATGACCAATGGGCCGGGCGCGCGCATCGCCGAAATCGTGGTCAACACCATGCCGAAGAACGAGCGGCACCGGAACGACCTGCACCGCCATCCGCAGTACTACGCCATCCGCAACCACCTCGTGGAATTCCTCGTGAATCGCTCCAAGGCGTTCGACAAGGAGGTCGCCGCGCACGGCTACGACCCGCGGCGGCCCAAGCTGGTGAAACCTGGATTGTCGGCGGTCAATCCGCCGGCCGAGATCGTGCCTTTAACAACCGGGAGACGGCAATGAAGCGGGCTGAAGTCACAGAGAAGATCCTGACCGCCAAGCGCATGAAGGAACTGACCTGGGAAGACATCGCCAAGAAGATCGGTGGTGCCTCGAAGATCATCGTCACCGCGGCCTGCATGGGCCAGATGAAGATGACCAAGGAGCAGGCCACCAAGGCCGGCAAGCTGTTCGGCCTGGGCAAGGAAGAAGTCCTGCTGCTGCAGGAAGTGCCCTATCGCGGCTCGCTGCCCCAGATCCCGCCGACCGACCCGCTGATCTACCGCTTCTACGAGCTGGTGCAGGTCTACGGCACCACCTGGAAGGAACTGATCCAGGGGGAATTCGGCGACGGCATCATGAGCGCCATCGACTTCGACATGACCATGGAACGCCAGCCTGACCAGAAGGGCGACCGGGTGAAGATCGCCATGTCGGGCAAGTTCCTGGGGTACAAGAGCTACTGACCTCACGACCTCGAACGCCTCCCCCATTCAAATGGGGAGGCGTTTGATCTACTCCGCCGCCATCTTCCGTGCGTTGCGTGGATCGCGCGTCAGGAGGCCGTCGGCGAGGTCGCGGTCGATCATCGCGTCGGGGCGCTCGACGACCCGGCCGAAGCCCGCGCCGCCGCCCACGAACATCTCGACGATGTCGCCCTTGCCGAGATCGAGGGCGGCCTTGCTCTTCAGCTCCTCGACGGTGCCATTGGCGCGGAAGACGCGGCAGGAACCGCGCTGGCCGGGCTCGCCGCCCAGCAGGCCTTCGGGCGCAAGGCGGAAGCGGTCGGAGTAGATGGCGAGCTGCACGTCGTCGCGCAGGATCTCGCAGCGCCGCGTGAAGCCCGCGCCGCCGCGCCGGGCGCCCAGGCCGAAGGAGTCCGGCGCCAGCTCGTAGCCGACGATGCGGAAGAACTCGTAGTCGATGTCGAGCGATTCGACCGGGGCGTTGGAGCAGTTGCTGAGCGGCGAATCGACGGCGTCGCAGCCATCGGCCTCGCGCGAGGCGCCATAGCCGCCGCCGAAGATTTCGAGATAGACGCTGTAGCCCTTCTCGCCGAGATGGGAGAGGCAGAAGGCGGTGGTGCAGTCGAAGCCGGTGGCGATCACCTTGTCGGGCAGCGCCTGGGCCATCGCCTTCATCACCGCGTTGAACACGCGATAGGCCGGGATCATGCGCGCCCGCACCGGTGCCGGCGGCCGCGGATTGAGCAGCGAGCCGTACGGCACCTTGATGGTGATCGGCCGCGCCATGCCCTCGTTGTAGGGGATGTCGGGGCTGGTCAGCACCGACTTCACGCAGGACAGTGCCGCCGACAGGGTGCTGGAATAGGGGCAGTTGAGATTGCGCTTCACCTGCGCGCAGGTGCCCTCGAAATCGATCTCGACCGAATCCTCGGCGATGGTGACCTTGGCCTTCACCACCAGCGGCTCGTCGGTCAGGCCGTCATCGTCGACCGCATCCTCGCCGTAGAAGATGCCCTTGGGCGCCTGGGCGATGGCGGCGCGCACGCGGCGCTCGGAATAATCCTGCATCTCGCGCATCGCCGCCTCGACCTTGTCGGTGCCGTAGCGCTCGCAGAGCTGCTTCACCCGCATCACGCCGATCGCATTGGCGGCGAACTGGGCGTTGAAGTCGCCGATGGTCAGGTCGGGCACGCGCACGTTGGCCGTCACCAGCCGCTCGAACGAACCGCCGTTCCAGTCGTGCTCGAAACTGTAGCGCGACGGCGGGAAGCGCAGCCCCTCCTGGTAGACGTCGGAGGCATGGATATTGAGGCCGGGCGCGCCGCCGCCCAGGTCGAGATGATGCGCCACCGAGGCGCCGAAGCCCACGACCCGGCCTGCCACGAAGATCGGCGTGAAGATGAACACGTCGGGGATGTGCTGGCCGCCCTCGAACGGGTCGTTGTTGATCAGGAAGTCGCCTTCCTTCAGCGTCTCGACCGGATGACGGCGCAGGCAGGCGCGCAGGGTCTCGCCGATCGGGCCGAGCTGCATCGGGATCAGCTCGGCCTGTGCCACCGTGTTGCCGTCGCGATCCATCAGGCCGGCCGAGCCGTCACGCGCCTCGCGCAGGATGGTCGAGTAGGCGGAGCGGATCAGTTTCACGCCCATCTCGCGGGCGGCGGCGATCAGCGCCTGGCTGATGACGGCATAGTCGATCGGACCGAGCTGGCTCATGGCGATCTCCGGAGGATCAGATTGTCCGCCGCATCGAGCCCGGCGGTCCAGCCCGGCGGCACCCAGGTCGTGGCGGTGTAGCCCTCGATGACGGCCGGGCCGACGATCTGCTGCCCCGCGGCCAGCGCTTCGGCCGTGTAACGGTCGCAGTCGAGCCAGGCCTCGCCGTGGAAGATCTTCGCCTGCTCGGGCGCGCGGGCGGCGAGCTTCTCGCGGTCGAGCTTCGGCGCGCCGCCAATGGGGAGCGTGGCGCCGACCCTCAGGGTCACGATCTCGACGGGACGGTCGAGCGTGGCGCCGTGCATGAAGGTGCGGTGATGGGCGTCGGCGAACAGGCCGGCGAGATAGGCCGCGTCGAGCGAGCCGAGACGATCGGCCGGAATCTCGACGCCGACCTCGAAGGCCTGGCCGACGAAGCGCATGTCGAGCGTGTGGGTGTAGTCGAGCGCGCCCGGCAGCTTCATCTCGGCGAACTGCGCGGCGAGGCGCTCGCGCATCGCGGCGAAGAGTTGGCCGGCCTCGCGGGCCGCCGCGTCGTCGAGCTTCATCTTGCGCGTCACGGCATCGAACTTGGTGTAGTCCGAGGCGACCAGCCCGTAGGCCGAGATCACGCCGGCGTTGGGCGGCACGACGATGGTCGAGATGCCCAGCTCCTCGGCGATGCGCGCGGCATGCAGCGGGCCCGCGCCGCCGAACGGCACCAGCGCATAGTCGCGCGGATCGCGGCCGCGCTCGGTCGAGACGAGCTGGATGGCGCGCACGATGTTGGCGTCGGCGAGCTGCAGCGCCGAGGACGCGGCCTGCTCGACACTCAAGGCAAAGCGTTCGGCCAGCGGCTCGAAGGCGCGACGCGCCGCCTCGCCATCGAGCTGCATGCGTCCGCCGAGGAATGCGCCCGGTCGGATCGTGCCGATCACGATATGCGCATCGGTCGTCGCGGGCTCGGTGCCGCCGCGGCCGTAGCAGGCGGGACCGGGATCGGCGCCGGCGCTCTGCGGGCCGACCCTCAGCATGCCGCCATCGTCGACCCAGGCGAGCGAGCCGCCGCCGGCGCCCACCGAGACGATGTCGAGCACCGGTGTGCGGATCGGCAGGCCGTCGATCTCCGTCTCGGCCGCGAGCGACGGCCGGCCGTCCTGCACCAGACAGACGTCGGTCGAGGTGCCGCCCATGTCGAAGGTGATGAGGTCCTTGAAGCCTGAACGGGCCGCCTGCCGCGTGGCGCCGACGACGCCGGCCGCGGGACCGGAATAGAGGGCCGTGATCGCGCTCTGGCGCATCGCCTCGGCGGGCAGGCGCCCGCCGTTGGACTGCATCACCGTGAAGCGGCCCTTGAATCCGGCATCGGCGAGCTTGCTCTCGAAACGGTGCAGGTAGCCGTCAATCACCGGCTGCACATAGGCCGAGAGCAAGGTCGTCGAGGCGCGTTCGAATTCGCGGAACTCGCGCGCCACCTGATGGCTGCAGGTCACGAGCACGCCCGGCAGCGCCTCGGTGATCAAGGCGGCCAGCCGCTTCTCGTGCACCGGATCGGCATAGGCATTCAGCAGGCAGATCGCGATCGCGCGGTAGCCGCCGTCCCTGAGGGCGGGCAGCAGCTCGGCCTTCACCTTCGCCTCGTCGAGCGGCGTTTCGACGGAACCGTCGGCGCGCAGCCGCTCGACCGCCTCGAAGCAGTCCTTGCGGCGCACCGGCGGCGCCGGCTTCGCATAGAAGAGGTCGTATATGTTGCGCCGGTCGTGGCGCTGCATGAACAGCAGGTCGCGGAAGCCCGCCGTCGCGACGAAGGCCACGGTCGCGCCCTTGCGCTCCAGCACGGCATTGGTGGCGACGGTCGAGCCGTGGCCGAGATCCTCTATGCGCGCGAGATCGATACCCGAAGCCGTCAGCGCCGCGAAGGCGCCGACATCGGGCGACTTCGGCGTGCTCGGCACCTTGGTGACGACCAGCCGGCCGCCCTCGACGGCGACGAGGTCAGTAAACGTGCCGCCAACCTCGACACCGACGCGCATCGTTCCCGCGTCCTACGCTTCGGGGCTGGAGGGGCCGGCGAGCCTGGCCTGCAGGTCGGCGATCTGCTTCCTCAGCTCCTCGTTCTCCTCGCGCGCCTTGGCGGCCATCGCCTTCACGGCGTCGAACTCGTCGCGCCGCGGAATGTCCATGCCGTCCAGGATCTTGGCGATCTGGTCGCGCACGCGGGCCTCGACTTCGTCCTTCATGCCGGTCAGCGCGCCCATGGCGCCGTTGGCCACCTTGGTGAGGTCGTCGATGAACGGATTGCGGGTTTGCATGGCAGGTCTCCTGATGCGGTGAGTATGGGCGGCTGGTAGCATCCGGCGCAAGAAGCACTGGAGGACGCCGTGGGTCTGGTCAAAGTCGAGTCGAGCGAAGGCATCACCACCATCACCATGATGCGCCCGGAGAAGCGCAACGCGCTGACCCAGGAGCTGTGCGACGGCCTCTACGAGGCCTATCGCGCCTTCGAGGAGGGCGACGACCAGGTTGCGGTGCTGCAGGCGGATGGTCCTGCCTTCTGCGTGGGCGCCGACCTGCACAATCCGCCCGCCGCCATGTGGAAGGCCGTGCCGCATGTCAGCCACGCCCTGACCAAGCCGGTCATCGCCGCCACCCAGGGCTGGGTGATCGGCGGCGGTATCTGCCTCGTGATGACCTGTGATCTCATGGTGTCTGCGGATACGACGAAGTTCATGTATCCTGAGGCCAAGGTCGGCGTGTTCGGCGGGCTGATGCCGGGCATCGTTTCGCGCATGCCGCACAAGGTTGCGATGGAGCTGCTGCTGCTCGGCGAGGAAATCTCGGTGAAGCGCGCCTACGACGTGGGCTTCGTGAACAAGGTCGTGCCGCTGGGCCAGGAGCGGGCCGAGGCGCGCCGCATGGCCAAGGTCATTGCCGAGTCCGCGCCGCTGGTGATCCGCACCCTGCGCGACTTCGCCAACCAGACGCTGCCGCGCGGCCCGGCCGAAGTCTTCGTGCCGGAGCGCTACAAGCTCGAGACCATCGCCAATTCCGAGGATCGCAAGGAGGGGGCGGCTGCCTTCCGCGAGAAGCGGACGCCCCGCTTCAAGGGACGCTGACCGCCATGGGCAAGCTGCTGCTGGTCGGTTGCGGCAAGATGGGCGGCGCCATGCTGGACGGCTGGCTGGCGCGCGGCCTTCCGGCCGCCGACATCGTCGTCGCCGAGCCGGTCGAGGCGATCCGTCCGCGGCACGCCGGCGTCCGCGTGGTCTCGTCCTCGGCCGAAATGCAGGAGACGCCCGAGATCGTGGTGCTGGCGGTCAAGCCGCAGTCGATGGACGAGACGCTGGTCGATCTCCGGCGGTTTGCCGGGCAGGGGGCGGTGTTCCTGTCGATCGCGGCCGGCAAGACCCTGGGCTATTTCGCCGCCCGCCTCGGTCATGCGGCAAAGATCGTGCGCTCCATGCCCAACACGCCGGCGGCGGTCCGCCAGGGCATTACCGTCGCCACCGCGGCGGCGAGCGTGACGGCGGCGGAAAAGACGCGCTGTCACGCGTTGCTGGAGGCGGTCGGCCAGGTCCTGTGGGCCGACGACGAGGCGCTGATGGATCCGGTCACTGCCCTGTCCGGCAGCGGCCCGGCCTATGTCTTCCTGCTGGTCGAGGCGATGGCGGAAGCGGGCGTGAAGGCCGGGCTGCCGGCCGACATGGCCATGCAGCTTGCCCGCGCGACGGTGGTGGGAAGCGGCGAACTGCTGAAGCAATCCAGGGAGCCGGCGTCGCAGCTGCGCGTTAACGTGACCAGTCCCGGCGGCACGACCGCCGCAGCCCTGCAGGTCCTGATGGCAACAACCGACGGCATCCAACCGGTTTTCGACAAGGCCCTGGCGGCCGCCTCGCATCGTTCGAAGGAGTTGGCAGGGTGAGTGAAGCTCCCACCCAGGCTCGGGACAAGGCCCTCGACGCTTTCCTCGGTCTGATTTCCGAGAAAGGCTACGTGGATGTGTCGCTGCGCGAGGTGGCCGAGGCAGCGGGGCTGGGCTTCGCCGATCTCTATCGCCTCTATCCCAACAAGCTCTCGCTGGCGGCGGCCTTCATGGCCCGCATCGATGCGGAGGTGATGGCGGGGACGCCGTCTTCGACCGATCCGGAGGAGACGCCGCGCGACCGGCTGTTCGACGTGATGATGCGCCGCTACGACGCGCTGAGGCCGCATCGCGCGGCGCTGCGCGCGCTCCGCCGCGCGGGCACGCGCGACCCGATGCTGGCGATTTCGATGGGGCCGCCCTTGCGGCGCTCCATGGCGGCGATGCTGGAGGCCGCGTCGGTCGCCAGCGACGGTCTGCCCGGTGCGCTGCGGCAGAACGGGTTGCTGGCCATCCATTACGCCGTGTCGCGGGTGTTCGACCGGGACGAAACCCAGGATCTTTCCAAGACCATGGCAGCCCTGGACAACCGCCTGAAGACGGCAGAGCGCTGGTCGCAACTCTTTGACAGATATGTGAAATCGCCGGATGGCGGCGTTCCGCCGGGCGCTCCGGTTTCGCCTGAGGCGTGAATATTTTGTGCAGTGCACAAAAACACTCCTTGACTCGCTGCAATGCATCCCTAAATTGAGCTTCATTGTGCACCGCAGCAAAGCGGGGCACCCCAGCTCAGCCTTGCTTCGTCCCTCAGGAGATATCCCATGTACGCCAACGGTGCCTTCAAGAACCCCTTCGCCGACTTCGACTTCAGCAAGATCTCCGGCGAGTTCAAGCTCCCGACGATGAACGTCGAGACCTTCGTCGAGACCGCTCGCAAGAACTTCGCGACCATGACCTCGCTCAACACCGCCGCCGTCGAGCAGATGAAGACGATCGCGCAGCGCCAGGGCGACATGGTCCGCACCGCGATGGAAGACTTCTCCAAGCACGGCAGCGAAGTGCTCGCCGC
>JBILYJ010000471.1:0-4358 GCA_044377795.1 Reyranella sp.
CAGTGGCGAACACCTGATCGGCCGGCCGCGCGACATCGCCTTCGACCTCAAGAAGAAGAAATGACCATGGTCACCTCCGAGCGCCGCATCTTCATCCGCGACATGCGGCTCCCGGTGTCGATCGGCATCTACGATTTCGAGCTGGCCAAGCCGCAGGCCGTGGTGATCAACGTCGAGCTGCTCCTGGCGGACCCCGACCGCGCGCACGGTGACAGCATCGCCAACGTGCTGAACTACGACATCATCCACGATGGCATCGTGGATCTCGCCGGCAGCAAGCACTTCAATCTTCAGGAAACGCTGGTCGAGGCCATCCTCGATCTTTGCCTGGCGCAGCCCCAGGTCGTCGAGGCGCGCGTCTCGACCGAGAAGCCCGACGTCTACAAGGATTGCCGCGTCGGCTACGAGGCGGTCCGCCGTCGCGCCACGGGCTGAGCGGCCCGCTCGATGTCTCCGTCCGTCGGCGCGCTGCGGCGTGCCTCCCTGGTGCTGCTGCTCGCCGCCATGATCTGGGGATCGATGATCCCGGTGCTCGCGGCGCTGGCCGAGCACTACGACAACTGGCTGCTGTCCTGGTCGCGCTACATCCTGGGGCTGCCGGTGCTCTGGCTCGCGGTGCTGATGAGCAAGCGTCCGGCGGCGGCGCCGCGACCGCTGCAGTGGGGACGGCTGCTTCAACTCGGTACGGCCATGACGGCCTTCTCGGTGCTCTACACGTTCGGTGTGGCGCACGCCCATCCCGCGACCGCGGCGATCGTGCTGATGTGCGGTCCGATCTGGGCGACGTTGCTCGCGCGCGGGATGCTCGGATCCACCACGCCTCCCGGCTTCGGGATCACGCTCGTGCTGGTCGTCGCCGGCGGCATCGTCGTCGTGCTGGGCACGCCGGGCCGTGCGGCGGGCTCGTTCGGCCTGGAAGGCGGCGAAGCACTGCTGGTGATCGCCCAGCTGTGCTGGAGCTGGTACTCGATCCGCGCCCAGCAATGGCTGGCCGACCGCGGCCAGATCGCCCTGTCGGCCATCACCTCGACGGTGGCCAGCGTGCTGCTGGGCGTGGTCTGCGCCGTCGTCTGGGCGCTGGGCGGCATCGCCTGGCCGACCCGGCCGCCGACGCCGCTCGAGTGGGGCATGGTCGCCTGGATCGGCATCCTGGGCGTCGCGGCAGCCGTGCTGCTGTGGAACACCGGCGTCTCGCTGGTCGGCGTGCCCGTGGCCTCCCTGTTCGCCAACTCGGCGCCCGTCTTCGCGATCGGCCTTGCCGCCCTGATGGGACGCGAGCCGAGTTGGCTGCAGGTCTTCGGGGGCTTCATCGTCCTGGCGGGCATCGCCCAGTTGCAGATCCGCCAGACCCGCGCGGCGCGGCGATGACCGGGGGCCCGGCACCGGGACGCGGCCGGCATCACATGCTGGGTGCCTTCGCGGCGATGCTGTTCGTGGGCGTGGCCTGGGGTGCCAACGTGCCCGTCTCCAAGGTCATGCTCGAGCACTTCGACGTGGTGCCCATGCTGACCATCCGCACCGTGGCGGCCGTGGCAACGCTCGGTGTGCTGCTGGTCCTGGTGGAGGGCGTCCGCAACCTGCGGATCGAGATCGGCCTCAAGCGCTTCCTGCTGATCGGCCTGATGATGAGCGGATTCTTCATCATCTTCACCCTGGGAATCCGGTTCAGCAATCCGATCTCGGCGGCCGCCGTCCAGGTGGCGGGACCGCTTGTAGCCGCGGCGACCGTGCGCCTCGTGACCGGCGCGCGCTTCGATCCCGGCTTCGGGATCGCGCTGGCGCTGACCCTGACGGGAGGCGCCATTCTGGCGGCCGGCAGCCTGTTCGGTCGGGGCGCGCTGACCCTGGGCGGCGGCGAGATCATCGTGCTGCTCTCCAACGCGCTCTGGACGGTCTACAGCCTGAAGGCACAGGCTTGGTTCGACCGGGCGAGCCAGCTCCACCGGGCCTATGTCGCGTCGCTGTCCGCCCTGGGCTGGATGGCGGCACTCACCGTGGTGTTGATCGGTCTTGGCTGGGCCAACTCGCCGTTCGCGGTGACCGACGGCTGGGTGTGGAGCCAGCTCCTGCTCGTGGCCGTCTTCGCCAGCGGCATGGGTGCCTATCTCTGGAACGTCGGCGCCAGCAGGCTGGGGGTTGCAATTGCGTCGCTCTGGGTCAATCTCGTGCCGTTTTTCGCCGTATTATGGTCAATGACCTATGGCTTCATCCCCAACGCCTACCAGATCGCCGGTGGGCTCGTCGCCCTGAGTGGCGTCGTCTACATGCAATGGCGAAAGCTTCAAACGACAAAGCGATAAGACAGGCTCTGCCATGCCCGACATGTCTCTTCCTCAGCTCAAAGTCTCGAACTGCCGCTGGCTCTCCGTCCCCGGGAGGGGCGACGTCCGCGGCAAGATCAACTTCCTGGAGTTCGATCACCAGCTGGGCTTCACGGTCCGGCGCCTGTTCTGGCTGCACGACATCGCCGCCGACCAGTGGCGCGGTCGGCACGGGCACCGCGAGTCGCACCTCGTCACGCTGGTCATGAACGGGTCCTGCCAGCTGCATCTGGACGACGGCAGGGTGAAGGAGACGGTCGTCCTCAGCGATCCGGGACGGGCGCTGCATATCGGGCCGATGGTCTGGCACGAGCTGGACAACTTCGCGCCGCAGACGGTCATCCTGGTCATCGCCTCGACGCTGTACGACGAGAGCGAGTACCTGCGCGACTACGAGGCGTTCAAGCGCGAAGCCGCGGCGGCGAACCGCGCATGATCCCCTTCCTCGACATGAAGTCGGTCTACACCGAGCTCAAGCCGGAGCTCGATGCCGCCTACCTGCGCGTGATGGAGTCCGGCTGGTTCGTGCTCGGCAAGGAGGTCGAGGCCTTCGAGGCCGAGTACGCCGCCTTCTGTGGCACCAAGCACTGCGTCGGGCTCGGCAACGGTCTCGAGGCGCTCGAACTCGCGCTGCGCGCCTGGGACATCGGCGCCGGCGATGAAGTCATCGTGCCGTCCAACACCTACATCGCGACCTGGCTCGCGGTGACGGCGGTGGGGGCCAGGGTGGTCCCGGTGGAGCCGACCCCCGGCGGGCCGAACATCGATCCCGACCGCATCGCATCGGCCCTCACGCCGCGCACCCGGGCGATCATGCCCGTCCATCTCTATGGCCAGCCGGCCGACATGGACGCCCTCATGGCGCTCGCCGCCAAGCACGGGCTGAAGGTGGTCGAGGACGTGGCGCAGTCGCAGGGCGCGAAGGTACGAGGCCGCCGCACTGGGTCGCTCGGCGACGCCGGCGCGCACAGCTTCTTCCCGAGCAAGAACATCGGCGCCTTTGGCGATGGCGGGGCGGTCACGACGGACGATCCGAAGCTCGCCGAGCGGCTGCGCACGTTGCGCAACTACGGCAGCCGCGTGAAGTACGTGAACCTCGAGAAGGGCCTGAACTCACGCCTCGACGAACTGCAGGCGGCCTTCCTGCGCGTGAAGCTTACGAAGCTCGACGAATGGAACGATCGTCGCAGGAAAGTGGCGGCGCGCTACGATGACAGGCTGTCCGACATCACGAGTCTCGCCTTGCCCAACGTCCCGCAATGGGCCGATCCGGTGTGGCATCTGTACGTGGTGCGAACGAACCGGCGCGCCGATCTGGTGAAGGCGCTGGAGAAGGCGGGCATCGGATCGCTGATCCACTATCCGATCCCGCCGCACCTTCAGGAAGCCTATGCCGAACTCGGCCAGGGCAAGGGGACCTATCCCCTCGCCGAGAAGCTGGCCGAGACCGTCCTCAGCCTGCCGATCGGCCCGCACATCCCGCTCGACTCGGTCGATCAGGTCTGCGCGGTGATCCGGGAGACGCTGGTCGCGTAGGGTTCCGGCGCCGAGAGAATGCCCCGGCTTCCCCATTCAAATGGGGAAGTGCCCCGTCATACGGGGCGATGGGGTCATGGGCGTCGCAACGCGTATGACCCCTCCGTCGGCGATTACGCCGACACCTCCCCATTTGAATCTATCGCATTCACACATCGTAGTTGCGTCGAGTAAGGCGGTTCGATTCTCTGTCCGAAGCACAGCGGGCGGAGAATTGGATGTCGGGGATCGAGTACGGTCTGGGCGGTTTCGGCGACCGGCGGCTGCAAAAAGGGGGGCCTTGTTGCATGCGGCGTTGGTGCTGCAGCCCGGGTCGTGCATCCGCCGGCTCGGGGGAACGCGGGCGCGGGAGATGCGGTTCACACGTCTGCTGCGGAACCGGTCGGTGACGGTGGAGGAGATGTCACGGCACGCCGGCACTCTGACGGGAGGTCGGGCGGCGGGCCGGGAGGTTGTGGCCATCCAGGATACCAGCGAACTGGCGCTGGGCGGTCGCCGTGC
>JBILYJ010000473.1:0-4347 GCA_044377795.1 Reyranella sp.
GCTGGTCGGCGGCTTCGTCGATCCGCGGTCGGCGAAGGAGGCCCTGTTTCCGCTGACATTCTCCGTCCTCGTGCAGGCCGCGATCTTCCTTGCGAGCGCGATCCTTCTGTGGCCGCGCCGGCACGATCCGCGCCTGCGCGCGGTCGCCATCGTCTTCCTCGGCACGCTGGGAGCGGGGCAAGTCCTGAACTTCTACTCGCAGCCTCAGGATCCGCAGATGCAGATCAATGTGATGCCGTGGCTCACCGTGGCGTGGGCGCTGCTGCTCGCGGCCCTGCTGCCCTCGCGTCGCGGCGTCGGCATCGTGCTCGCGGTCCTGTCGTTCGCGCCGTTCGCCTGGAACGTCGCGGCGCTGGCCAAGTGGCGCGGCGACGACACGCGCTGGCTCGCGGCGACGGCGGCGCTGGAGAAGCGCTTTCCGCCCGCCTCGAGCGTCTTCCTCTATTTCGGCTACGAGCCGATTACGACATGGAAGTACGCGCTGTGGAGCCGCACCTGGGATTGGGACAACAAGGTCGCGATCCCGCCCGCGCCGTCCGCCGATCCGAAGTTCAAGTGGATCGCCGTCAATGCCGGCGCGATCCGCCATCCCGGCTGGACGGGGCCCGAGCATGCAGCAGCGCTCAAGCGCGACATCGATCTGGCACTGGACCGCGGCTATCGCCTCATCGTCTCCGACATGTGGGGGTGGCCGCCCGATGTATTGGCCGCCTATCTCGGCACCGTCGCAGCGTCCGGCCGCAGCGATGCGATCTACCGCATGCTGCACGACGACTTCCGCGCGACCGAGGTGTTCAGGGATCCGATCGCCGGCACCTACTACGAGTTGCAGCGCCGCTGAGCCGACGCGCGACAATCTCTCCACATTGACGGCACGCCTGCCGGCCCGTATATCCGCCGCGGGCCACGCTCCCCCACCGGAGTGCATTTCTTCTGTAAGGGAGAATGACAATGACGAAGCCGTCTCTGCGTCCCGCGCGTCCCGATTTTTCTTCGGGCCCCTGCGCCAAGCGCCCGGGTTGGACACCGGAAGTTCTCAAAGATGCCGCCGTCGGGCGGTCCCACAGGTCGAAGCTCGGCAAGAAGAAGATCGTCGAGGCGGTCGACCGCACGCGCGCGATCCTCGGCATTCCGGCCGACCATCGCATCGCCATCGTTCCCGCATCCGATACCGGCGCGGTCGAGATGGCGCTGTGGTCGATGCTGGGCGCTCGCCCGGTCGACATGCTGACCTGGGAAAGCTTTGGCGAAGGCTGGGTCACCGACGTGGTGAAGCAGCTCAAGCTGAAGGACACCCGCACCCTCAAGGCGCCCTATGGCCAGATCGCCGATCTCAAGGCGGTCGACTGGACGCACGACGTCGTCTTCACCTGGAACGGCACGACCTCCGGTGTGAAGGTCCCCAACGGCGACTGGATCGCCGACGATCGTGAAGGCCTCGCGATCTGCGACGCCACCTCGGCCGTCTTCGCGATGGACCTGCCGTGGGCCAAGCTCGATGTGGTCACATGGTCCTGGCAGAAGGTGATGGGCGGAGAGGGCGCGCACGGCATGCTCGTGCTGTCGCCGCGCGCGATCCAGCGCCTGGAAAGCTACACCCCGGCCTGGCCGATGCCGAAGATCTTCCGCCTGACCTCCGGCGGCAAGTTCTCCGAGGCCATCTTCAAGGGCGATACGATCAACACGCCGTCGCTGCTCTGCATCGAGGACGCGATCGACGGCCTGAAGTGGGGCGAGGGCGTCGGCGGACTCAAGGGCCTGATGGCGCGTTCGGCGGGCAATCTCGGCGTGCTGGAAAGGTTCGTCGAGTCCCGCCCGTGGGCGGCCTTCCTGGCGGCCGACAAGGCGATCCGCTCCAACACCTCGGTGTGCCTGGTGATCAAGGCGCCGTGGTTCACGTCGCTGCCAGCCGACAAGCAGGCCGCGGCGGCCAAGAAGATGGGTGACCTGCTGGAGACCGAGAAGGCGGGCTACGACGTCGGCTCCTACCGCGATGCCCCGCCGGGCCTGCGCATCTGGTGCGGCGCCACCGTCGAGAAGAGCGATCTCGAGGCGCTGCTGCCGTGGCTCGACTGGGCCTACGGCGAGATCGAGCGCGAGTTTTCATAGTTGGGGGCGCGTCACTCCAGTGACGCGTCTTCCTCTTGAATCCTGATCGCGCCACTGGAGTGGCGCGCCCCCAGCACAAGATTGGAGTCATCCCAATGGCAAAGCCCAAGGTTCTCATTTCCGATGAACTGTCCCCCCGCGCCGTCGAGATCTTCTCGGAGCGCGGCTGCGACGTCGATTTCAAGCCGGGCCTGAAGCCCGCCGAGCTGCGCGAGATCATCGGCAACTACGAAGGCCTGGCGATCCGCTCGGCCACCAAGGTGACGGCCGAGGTTCTGGCCGTGGCCAAGAAGCTCAAGGTCGTGGGCCGCGCCGGCATCGGCGTCGACAATGTCGACATCAAGGCTGCGACCTCGCACGGCGTCGTCGTGATGAACACGCCGTTCGGCAATGCCATCACCACCGCCGAGCACGCCATCGCGCTGATGTTCGCGGTGGCCCGCCAGGTGCCGGAGGCCAATGCCAGCACCCAGGCCGGCAAGTGGGAAAAGAACAAGTTCATGGGCACCGAGCTCAGCTTCAAGACGCTGGGCCTGATCGGCTGCGGCAACATCGGCTCGATCGTCGCAGAGCGCGCGATCGGTCTGAAGATGCGCGTCGTGGCCTACGACCCGTTCCTGAGCGACCAGCGCGCCACCGAGCTCGGCGTCGAAAAGGCGACGCTGGAGCAGGTGCTGGCCCGCGCCGACTTCATCACGGTCCATACGCCGCTCACCGAGCAGACCAAGAACATCCTCTCCCGCGCCAACCTGATGAAGACCAAGAAGGGCGTGCGCATCGTCAATTGCGCGCGCGGCGGCCTGGTCGACGAGCTGGCGGTGCGCGACCTGCTGGTCTCGGGCCACATCGCGGGTGCTGGCTTCGACGTATTCGTTGAGGAGCCGGCCAAGAGCAACGTCCTGTTCGGCGCGCCAAACCTCGTCTGCACGCCGCATCTCGGCGCCTCGACGGTGGAAGCGCAGGAGAACGTGGCCCTGCAGGTCGCCGAGCAGATGGCCGACTACCTGCTGACGGGCGCGGTCACCAACTCGCTCAACATGCCGAACGTCTCGGCCGAGGATGCGCCCAAGCTGGCGCCGTTCCTCGACCTCGCCGAGAAGCTGGGCTCGTTCGCGGGCCAGCTCACCGACACCGACATCAAGGCCGTCTCGATCGAGTACGAGGGCCAGGTGGCGAAGCTCAACGTCAAGCCGCTGACCCAGGTGGCGCTGATGGGCGTGCTGCGCCCGCAGCTCACGTCGGTCAACATGGTCAACGCGCCGGTCATCGCCCGCGAGCGCGGCATCGAGGTGGCCGAGGTCAAGCACGAGCGCGAGACCGACTACAATTCGATGATCCGCCTCTCGGTCACGACCGAGAAGTACACGCGCTCGGTCACGGGTACGCTGTTCGGCGGCAAGCACCCGCGCATCGTCGAGATCAAGGGTATCGAGATCGACGCCGAGTTCGCGCCGCACATGCTCTACATCACCAACGACGACAAGCCGGGCTTCATCGGCCGGCTGGGCACGCTGCTGGGCGAGGGCAAGGTCAACATCGCCACCTTCCATCTTGGCCGCGACACGCCGGGCGGATCGGCCATCGCGCTGGTCCAGGTCGACCAGCCGATCTCCGCCGACCTGATGGGCAGGATCAGCGGCATCGAAGGCGTGGTGCAGGCCAAGGCGCTGGGCTTCTGATCCGGCACGGCATCCGCGCACACCGCGTCGTACCGCACGGTGGCGGCCTTTCGTGGCAGCGCGAGGATCAGCGCCGGCACCATGGGCCGAAAAGTCGGAGTCATGGCAAATAAACGAAACAAACGAAATAAACGAAACAAATGAATGGAGTGTCGCACCCCCCGAATCCTGGGTCGCGGCGACCGTTGGCGCAACAATGTTGCTGGTCGGTGCTTCTGAGAGGCCTATTTGAACAGTCTGCTGGCGCGGTTTAGCCGTTGCCGTCGGCCCTTCGGCGACCTCATGCGGCCATGAGAAGATGTCCGTCACGCCGCGACGGACCGGGACGCTAATGTTTCCGCCCCTGCAACGAGGAGGCGAGTTTCATGCCCCGGGTCAGTGAAATCGAAGAGGATGGCGGCGATCCCGTCCTGAAGGCTGTCTTCGAACGGCAACGCGAGATGTTCGGCGGCCTGCTGAACCCGACCAAGGTGATGGCGCATTGCCCGCCGATCCTGAAGGCGGCCGGCATGCTCGGCCAGTCGATCGAGCAATCGGGCCTTCTGCCCAAGGGTCTGCC
>JBILYJ010000062.1:0-16542 GCA_044377795.1 Reyranella sp.
GAGATCGTGCGTGATCAGGACGATCGCGGTGCCGGTCTTCTCCTTGAGCTCGATCATCAGGTCGAGGATCTGCGCCTGGATGGTGACGTCGAGCGCCGTCGTCGGCTCGTCGGCGATCAGGACCTGCGGATCGCAGGAGAGCGCCATCGCGATCATGACCCTCTGGCGCATGCCGCCCGAAAGCTGGTGAGGATACTCGTCGAGCCGGCGCCGCGCATCGGCGATGCGCACCAGGTCGAGCATCTCGAAGGCCCGCTCGCGGCCCGCCTTCCACGACACGCCGAGATGGCGCACGACGTTCTCGGCGATCTGGGTGCCGACGGTGAGGACCGGGTTGAGGCTGGTCATCGGCTCCTGGAAGATCATCGAGATGCGATGGCCGCGCAGCCGCTTCATCTCCTCCTCGGAGAGGGTCGTCAGCTCCTCGCCCTCGAACTTGATCGAGCCCGAGGAGATCCGGCCGGTCTCGGGCGGGATCAGCCGCAGGATCGACATGGCCGTCACCGACTTGCCACAGCCCGATTCGCCCACGATGCCCAGGGTCTCGCCGCGGGCGACGTCGAACGACACGCCGTCGACGGCACGCACGACCCCGTCGAGCGTACTGAACTGCGTGTGCAGGTCGCGGACTTCGAGGATCGGACCCGGATTGCCGTTCACAGGCGCCTCGCCAGGCGGGGATCGAGCCTGTCGCGCAGGCCGTCACCCAGGAGATTCACGGCCAGCACCGTCACCGCGAGGAAGGCGCCCGGGATCATGATCGTCCAGGGCGCGATCTGGAAGAAGGTGCGGCCCTGGGCGATGATGTTGCCCCAGCTCGGCACTTCCGGCGGCACGCCGGCGCCCAGGAAGCTCAGCCCCGCCTCGATCAGCATCGCCGAGGCGCAGACATAGGTCGACTGCACGATCAGCGGCGCCAGCGTGTTGGGCAGGATGTGGCGCGTCAGCAGTTTCCAGTTCTTCGTGCCGCCCGCGATGGCGCTTTCGATATAGGGCTGCGAGCGGATTGACAGGACGACGGAGCGCACCACCCGCACGATGCGCGGCACCTCGGGGATCACGATGGCCACGATCACGATGCCGAGGCCCGGGCGCGACAGGGTGATCAGCGCGATGGCGAGCAGGATCGACGGGATCGCCATCAGCCCGTCCATGATCCGCATGACGATCGAATCGACCTTGCGGAAGTAGCCACAGGCCAGACCGAGCGCCAGCCCCAGGATGCTCGAGAAGGCCGCCACCGAGAGGCCGACGATCAGCGAGACGCGCGCGCCATAAACCGTGCGCGAGAAGACGTCGCGGCCGAACTGGTCGGTGCCGAACCACCAGCGCTCCGACGGCGGCCGCAACCGGTTGACCGGCGTGATCTTGAAGGGATCGCTGGTGGCGATGAAGGGCGCAAACACCGCCATCACGACCAGCAGGGACAGCAGCACGGCCCCCAGCGTGATCGTCGGATTGCGCCGCACCGCACTCCACAGCGAGAAGCGGCGGCCGGGCGGCAAGGCTACGTCGTCGGCAAGCACGGCCATGTCAGTACCGGATCCGAGGATCGAGGAAGGCGTAGGAGATGTCGATGATCAGGTTCACCAGCACCTTGGCGCCGGCGAAGACCAGGATCAGCCCCTGCACCACCGGATAGTCCCGCTTGAGCACGGCGTCGACGGTGAGCCGGCCGAGGCCCGGGATGTTGAAGACGGTCTCGGTGATGACGACGCCCGAGATCAGGAGCGCAATGCCGATGCCGATCACCGTGACGATCGGCACGGCGGCGTTCTTCAGCGCATGCAGCAGCAGCACGCGGTCGGTCGCGAGGCCCTTGGAATTGGCGGTGCGGATATAGTCCTGCGCCAGCACCTCGAGCATCGAGGCGCGGGTGATGCGGGCGATCAGCGCCATGTAGGTGATGCCCAGCGCCACAGACGGCAGGATCAGGCTCTCGACGAACGGCCAGAACCCTTGCGCGATCGGCTGATAGCCCTGCACCGGCAGCATCTGCCATTGCACGGCGAAGAAATAGATCAGGATGTAGGCCAGCACGAAGACCGGCATGGCGAAGCCCAGGACGGCAAAGCCCATGACCAGGCGGTCCACCCATCTACGCGCCTTCCACGCCGCCAGAACGCCGATGGGAACGGCGAGCGCCACCGCCACGAACAGGGTCGAGAGCGTGAGCGCCACCGTCGGCTCCAGACGCTGCGAGATGAGGCGTGTCACGGCCATGTTGGAGAAGATCGACACGCCCATGTCGCCGCGCAGAAGCTGCGAGGTCCAGACGATGAACTGCTCGACCATCGGCCGGTCGAGGCCGAGCTTGGCGCGGACGGCGGCGATCGATTCGGCCGTCGCGTCCTCGCCGGCGATGATCGCCGCCGGGTCACCCGGGGCGAAGCGCAACAGGAAGAAGACAAACAGTGCCACGACGGCCATGACAGGCAGCGTGGCGAACAGGCGGCGGACGATATAGGCGGTCACGACGGCGAAGCCGTCGCCCTGAGCGAAGCGGAGCGGAGCCGAAGGGTCTCTTTTCTGCCGATCACAATGACAGATCCCTCCACTACGCTTCGCTCCGGTCGGGATGACGAGCTGTGCTCGTCATTTCTTGGTAATCCCCCAGAGCACAGCGAGACCCGTGTTCGGCACGATACCGTCGATCTTGTCGGCGCGATAGGCGAGCGGCGTGTCCCACTGGCCGAACGGAATGTACACGACCTGCTCCATCGCCCGGGCCTGCAGCTCGGTGGCGATCTTCTTGCGCTCCTCCTCGGTCTGCGCCATGCCGAAGGCGTTGCGCAACTCCTCGATCTTGGCGTCGCACGGCCAGCCGAACAGGCCCTTGTCGCACGCCGCACCGATCCAGGTGTGCAGCACCGGATTGGCCGAGCCGACGCCGCCCGACGTGGTGACGAAGATGTTCCAGCCGCCCTGCGCCGGCGGATCCTTCTTGGCGCGGCGGGTCACCACCGAGCCCCAATCCATCGACTGTGCGTCGACGTTGATGCCGGCCTCGCGCATCGCCTGGATCAGCACCTGCGTCGCCGGCGTGATCGTGGCGTGGTCGCTGGCGGACAGGACGGTGATCGGTTCACCCTTGTAGCCCGCCTCCTTGAGGAGCTGCAGCGCCTTCTTGGGATTGTACTCCTTCATCCACTCGCGGCCGCCGGCATTCTCGTACGGACCGCCGCAAGTCAGGAGCGCCGGGCAGACCTTGTAGTATTTCGGGTTGCCGACGATGGCGCGCAGGAAGTCTTCCTGGTTGATCAGGTAGTACATCGCCTGCCGCGCCTTCACGTTGTCGAACGGCGGCTGGAGATGGTTGAGGCGGATGAAGCCCTGGGTGCTGTCGATCTTGCCGGTCTTCAGCAGCTTCACGCCGCGCGCCTTCTCGAGCAGCGGCAGGAAGTCGTTGGGCGGGGCCTCGTAGAAATCGATCTCGCCGTTGACCAGGGCCGACATCGCCGTCTGCGGATCGGAGATCCAGACGAGTTCGATCCGGTCGACGCCGGGGATCTTGGCGCCGGCGAAGGAAGACGGCGCCTCGGTGCGCGGCTGATAGTCCTTGTTCTTGAGATAGACCGCCTTGCTGCCGGGCACCCACTGGTCCTTGGCAAAGATGTACGGACCGGAGCCGACCGCGTCCTTGATCTGCTGTTGCGGATCGGTGAGCGCGTCCTTCTCGCGCATGATGGCGGGGATCGAGCTGCTGGTCTTGCCCAGCGATTCGAGCACCATGCCATAAGGCGCTTTCAGCACCATGGTGAAGGTCTTGTCGTCGACCGGCTCCATCTTCGTCACGAAGCCCATCAGGCGCTGGCCGACGCCGTCCTTGGCCCCCCACCGCTTCAGCGAGGCGATCACGTCCTTCGTCGTGACGGGGGAGCCGTCGTGGAACTTGAGCCCGTCGCGCAGGGTGAAGGTGTAGGTGAGCTTGTCGGGACTGACTTCGTACTTGCCGACCATCTGGGGATGCGGCTTCTGGTCGGCGTCGTTGCCGAACAGCGTGTCGTAGATCAGCGCCCCGTGAATGTTGGCGATCGTCTGGGTCGTCCAGACCGGATCGATGACGCGCACGTCGGCATGCATTACGGCCTTGAGGACCTTCTCCTGTGCCTGTGCCGGGGCCTGGACCGCAGCGAATGGCAGCGCCAGCGCGAGCGCGCCCGCGAAGACTCGGTTGAACATTCTGAACACTCCCTTGCTCCCCGCAGAGAGTATGCAAAGCAGCGCTCCGATTTGTCCAGCGCGCTAGAAGATCAAACCCCGCGGTGCGGCGCCTTCGTCGAGCGGCCAGATCGGACGCTCGACCTTCGTGTACGGGACCTTGCGGTGGTCACGCGGCAGCGGGCCGCTCGATTCGACGTAGATCACCTTTTTGGCGATCGGCCCGTAGGCCGCCATGAAATGGTTCGTCGACTTCACGACCACGATCTTCCGCTGGGTCGGATCGATGCCGACATTGGTGAACAGCTCCAGTCCGGTCGCCTGTGTGCGCTTGCTGATCAGGACGACCTCGACGCCGCCGATGCGCACCGCCGCGCAGTCGCCCACCGGCACCTGCGTCGGCCCGAACTTCTGCCAGGCATCGCGCTTCAGGCCGATGATCTCGACCTCCGCATCGACCGGCTGGCCGGAACTCGGCGCGATCTTGCCGCCGAACCGGAGACCGATCCGGGCCCCGAGGCCGGCGTCGAAGCAGATCCGGACGGCGATCGGGTCCCAGATCGGGCCGAGGCAGGCGCTCTCGACGTTCTTCTCGATCAGGTGCTTCAGGATGTCGGTATTGTCCGACGGGGCGCCACCGCCGGCATTGTCTGCCGGATCGGCGATCACGACCGGCAGGTCGTTGAAGGCCACGCCCTCGCTGATGCCCGCAGCGACGCCAAGGGATTGCGGTGCCGTCTTGCCGCGCAGACCCACGAGCTCCTCGCCCAGTTGCGTCGCCAGCGCATCGGACTTTTTCTTGTCGCTGTCGGCGATCACCAACACGCGCGTGCCGATCTCGGGCACGTCGCCATAGGGGAAACAGTGTGCGATCGAGACGGACAGGATCCCGTCCTTGCCTTCCATCGCCATGATGCGGTCGACGAGGCCGCGCATCGGCTGGATCGTCGTCGGATAGCTCTGGATCTGGCGGCAGTCGTAGACCGACATCACGGGCTTCACCTTGCCGCGCAAGGTGGCCAGAACGAGGTCGAGCACGTCCTCGGCCCGCTCGACGACGTCGGTATGGGGAAATTCCTTGTAGAGAACGATGATGTCGGCGTTGGAGACGCGCTTCATCGTCAGATGGCAGTGCGGGTCGAGTTCGACGCCGATCACGCATTTCGGCCCCACGAGGGCGCGGCACCGCTCGATGATGTCGCCTTCGACATCGTCGTAGCCATGGGCGACCATCGCACCATGGAGCCCCAGCAGCAGCCCGTCGACCGGCAGCGCCGCCTCGAGCTGGCCCAGGATCTCGTCGCGCATGGTCTCGTAGTCGGCGCGGTTGGTCGTGCCGGCCGGGCTGGCGGCAAAGCAGCTTCCCTCGATCAGTTCGAAGCCTTCCGCCCGGGCGCGGGAACGCGCGACGAACAGCGGCGCGGTGCACATGCGCGGCGCATCGGCCGGATGCTCGCCGGGCCGGAAGAACACCGACTCGCGATAATTCTCCAGGCTGGTCGGCAGGGGAGAAAAGGTGTTGGTCTCGGTCGCCAACGTGGCCGTGAACAGACGCATGGGACTCCTAGGGGACAATGCCGGTGGGAAGGGACACGCAATGCCGGGCGATGGCGCCAGGCGTCGTGAGCCAGACGCGGTCGCGATGTTTCGCGATGTGACGCAGCGCGCGCTTGAGATGCCGCAGCCGGTGCGGCTGGCCGACGAGATAGGCATGCAGTGCCACGCCCATCACCAGCGGGCGCTCCTGCGACAGCTCCAGCATCTCGTCGAACTGGTCGACGATGATGTCGGCGAAGGCGTCGCCGCCGATCTTGCGGCCGGCGATCTGCGGAATGTCGTTCACTTCCTGGGGATAAGGCACGGCCAGAATGCGCCGGTCGCCGCGACAGCGGAACCAGATGGGCTGATCGTCCATGCACCAGTCCAGCAGGTAACGATAGCCGGCTTCGGCGAGCAGATCGGGCGTGACGTGGCTGTGGGAGATCCACGGACCCAGCCAGCCTTCCGGCGGACGTCCCTCCGCTTCCGCGAGGCGCGACGTCGCTTCGGCGATCAGGGCCCGTTCGTCCGCCTCGCCGAGCACGCCCTGGCGTTCCGCGTTGGTGCGGCCGTGACCCACGATCTCGTCGCCGCGCGCCCGGCAGGCCGCCACCAGCTCCGGCGCATAGTCGTACATCGAACTGTTGACCAGCGCCGCCATCGGCAGCCGCAGCGCATCGAAGGCGTCGAGCATGTACCAGGCGCCGACGCGATTGCCATAATCGCGCCATGCATAGTTGAGAATGTCGGGATGTGGACCACCCGGCGCCAGCTCAGCCCCAAGCCCCTCGCCGTAGGAAAAATGCTCGAGATTGAGGGCGAAATAGACGGCGAGTCGCCGGCCGGCCGGCCAGCTGTAGTCGGCGCGGCCCCGCAGGGGGACGTAGTCGTACCGGTCGTGCGTTCTCAGTTCCATCCCGACAAACTAACGTCGCACGCCACGAAGGGCTACGGTTTCGCCATGCTCGATCGCCTGCTTTCGGCCTCCCTCGCCGGCTGTTTGTTTCTCCTCACCGGCTCCCCGGCCTTCGCCTACTACTCGAAGGACTCCTATGAAGCCGAAGTCAGCTTCGAGAGCAGGGTCGAGATCGCGGAGGACACGCCCGACTACATCCTCCTGCCCTCCTACATCAACCGGCAGCTCCTCTACCTCGCAGGCCCGTTGCAGGCGGCGCCGAAGAAGGCCGCCGCCAAGAACGATGCCAAGGTCGACATTCTGGGAAGGCAACGCGACGACAAGACCGGCAAGCACTATGTGCGCTATCGCTACACCGGCACGTTCGTCCTCGACAACGGACTGCAGGACGTCGTGAAGGTCCGCCTGCCCCTCAACCTCGACGAGGTGTGGGATCGATCGACAGACAAGTGCTTCAGCTGGGGCGAGAAGTACCGCATGGCCTACTTCTGGGCGCCGCTGAACAAAGGGTGTCCGCTGGTCGAAGGCGTCGACTATTCGACGGCCGACGCCACGATCCTCACCAGGCGGCCCAGTACCGCCAACACCGCGCCGGCCTACGAGCGGCTGGCCAACGGCAACGGCGAGATCCGCGTCGTCCTGACCTTCGGCGCCGACGAGGACAGGAACGGCAACATCTCGCCGGACAAGAACACCGACTATAACGCCGGCAACTACCGCGACATCCGGAAGTTTCTGGTGAATCAGGGATTCGCCGGACGCACGGTTCCCGTGGCCGAGCGCGAGCGTGACTGCGGCAACACTAAGTCGCTGGCCGCCTCGCCCGGCCACGTCGAGGAGTATGTCCGCACCGACGGCGCGCGCAGGGTCGTCGTGCGGCTGTTCTGGGGCGTCACCAACATCGGCGAGGACAGCGTCGCCTTCTTCTGCATGGCGAAGGAAGCCGCGGAGCGCGGTTCCGTTTTCCTGTACGCCGGGCATTCCCGCGTCGGCCTGCTGGATCTCGCTTACATGGGCGAGCAGATCGGCGCGCCCATCAAGATGAACAAGGACCAGTACCAGATCTACGCCTTCTTCGGCTGCTCGAGCTACAGTTACTACAATCTCTCCTATTTCGCGGCCAAGGCCTCGCCCGCCGACCCGGAAGGCACGCGGAACGCCAACATCATCACCAACGGCATCACCGGTTCCTTCGGCTCGATGACGGACTTCACGACGAAGACACTGAAGCCGATCTTCGAATGGTCGGCGCGCGGCACCCGGACGAGCTGGCAGCAGATCATGAACTCCTACTCGGAGCGTTTCCTGACCGGCGTGAACGGCGACCATTAGCAGGACTGCACACCGGCAGGTGACGACTCCGCGCATCAGCGGGGCGTAGCGTCGGAAATGCATATGGGCTAGGGTCGCACACTTAATGAAGAAGCCGCTGCCTCTCGGGGCTGCGGACGAACCGGGAGGAAGAACGCGTTGACGGCGACGAGTGCTGCCGCTTTGCCTGCGTCCACGGAAGCCGCGCCCGCGGCGCGCCGGTGGGCCGCGCCGCTCTGGGTCGGCGCGTTGCTGATCATCCTGACCTTCCTGGTGATCTACCCGCTGCTGATGCTGTTCTTCGGCGCAATCAGCGATTCCAACCCGGTGATCGACGGGTTCGGCAGGTTCAATCCCTCGCTGACCCATTTCATTGCCGTGCTGGGCAACGAGAACGTGCGTCTGGCCTTCTTCAACGCCCTGGTGGCCTGTGGCGGCGGCACGATCCTGGCCGTCGTGATCGGGCTGGCCTTCTCATGGATCGTCGTTCGCACCAACACACCCTTCAAGGGCTTCATTGCGGGCGCCAGCATGATCCCGCTGTTCGTCCCACCGCTGGTCGCGGGCGTTGCCTGGAGCATCCTCGGCTCGCCCAAGACCGGGCTGTTGAACACCGCGCTCAAGTGGACCGGCATCGACTTCCGTTTCGACTTCTATTCGATGTCTGGCCTCATCCTGGTCTTCGGCTTCTACTACGCGCCCTACGTCTACATGTTCACCGCCTCGGCGCTGCGGAACATGGATCCGAGCCTCGAGGAAGCGTCCGAAGTCGCGGGGGCCTCGGCCTTCACCACCCTCTTCACCGTCACCTTCCCGCTGATCGCGCCGGCGATCCTGGCAGGCTCGCTGCTGTCCTTCGTGGTGATGCTCGGCATCTATGGCGTCCCGGCCGCGCTGGGTGCCCCCGCGAACATCAGCGTTCTCACGACCTACATCTTCAAGCTCACCGCCTGGGCCCCGCCGCTCTACAATACGGCCGCCGCGGTCGCGATCCTGCTGATGATGGTCACCGCCATCATGGTGTGGGCGCAGCAACGCGTGCTTTCGGGGCGCAGCTTCGCCACCGTTGCCGGCAAGGCCTTCCGGCCTCGCAGCCTCAATCTCGGCCCGTGGCGCTGGTTCACCTTCGGTCTCGCCCTCATCTATCTCTTCATCGTCGTCGTCCTGCCCACGATCGCCCTGGTGATCGCGGCCTTCCGCAGGTTCCTGTTCTTCAAGGACTTCGACGCCGTATTCGACATGAAGGCCTATAGCTGGGTGCACTTCAATTCGATCTTCGACAATCCGCTGACCATGATCTCGATCTGGAACACCATGAAGGTCGGCGTGATCACAGCCGTCATTGGCGGCGTTCTGGCCTTTGCGATCGGCTACACGATCTACCGCACGCAGGTTTCGGGCCGTAAGTCGATCGACCTGCTGTCGACCATCCCCGTCGCCATTCCCGGCCTGGTCGTCGGCGTCGCCTATCTGTGGGCCTGGATCGGCCTGCCGGGCGGGCTCTACGGCACTATCTGGATCCTGGCGCTGGCTTTCGTGGCGCGCTTCATCCCCGACACGGTGAAGTCGCTCTCCACGTCGTTCATGCAGATCCACAAGGAACTCGAGGAAGCCGCCTGGATCTGCGGGCGCGGCCTGCTCAGCACCATCGCCACCATCATGGTCCCGTTGGCCCGACCCGGCATCATCGCCTCGATGACGCTGCTCTTCGTGCTGGCGGTGCGGGAGTTGGGCTCGTCGCTGTTCCTCTACACCAGCGACACGACCGTGATGGCCGTGCTGCTGCTCGACTATTACGAGGGCGGAAACATCGGCAAGACCGCCGCCTTCAGTCTCGTGCAGACCGTGATCCTCGGAGTTCTGCTCGGCATCACCACCTGGCTTTCCCGCGGCTCGGCCGAAAGCACCGCCCGCGCGGGCTGACCACAGAACAACAGGAGGAAATGACAATGAAGCGCAGAACCATACTGGCCGGCATCACCGGCGCCGCGGCAACCGCCGCGCTCCCCGCCCGCGCCCAGCAGGACGCCTTCGGCTCCAAGGAGCTGATCGCCGCCGCTGAAAAGGAAGGCGGCCTCACGCTGTACACGGCCGACTTCGCCGAGACGCAGCAGGAAGTGATCAGGGAATTCAACAAGCGCTTCCCCAAGATCAAGGTCGCGATGGTCCGGGCCCCGGGTGGCCAGCTCATCACCCGCATCAAGACGGAAGCCGCCGCCGACAAGCTCGGCGCCGACGTGGTCAATCATTCCGACCGCGGCCTGATGCTGGAAATCGCCGACCTCTTCCAGGATTACACGCCCCCGAACGCCGCCGACTACCGCAAGGATGCGCTCGTGTCGCCGAAGCTGTGGCCGGGCGTGACGCTGGGCTGGGCCATCGCCTACAACACGCAGCTCGTGAAGAACGCCCCCAAGACCTGGATGGATCTGACGAAGCCCGAATACAAGGACAAGCAGATCGGCCAGGTCATCGGACCGTCGGGCGGCACGACCTGGACGCGCATCATGTTCGAGCGCCAGGTACTGGGCGAGGATTACTGGAAGAAGCAGGCCGCGCTCAACATCGCGCTCTATCCGTCGGGAGCTCCGCTCTCGGACGCGCTGGTCCGCGGCGAGGTCTCGATCGCGCCGTTGCTCTACAACATCATCTTCACCAAGATCGTCGAGGGCGCTCCGGCCGAGGCGATTTTCGCCCCTGAAGGCGTCCCGATCGTTCCCTACGCCGACGGCATTACGAAGTCGTCGAAGAACCCGAACGCCGCCAGGCTGTTCATGAACTGGCGCCTGTCCAAGGAAGGCCAGACCTTCATGATCAACAAACTGGGCAACATCACGTCCCTCAGTGAGCCGCCGGCCTATCCGAAGGGCTGGGATCCCAAGGTGATCAAGGTCTGGGTGCCGAAGTTCGAGGAGTTCGACAAGCTGCGCGCCTCCTGGATGGAAGAGTGGAACAAGACCTACGGGTACCGCCAGTGAGCGCTGCGCTCCTCATCGAGGACCTGGTCAAGAAGTTCGGGACCGGCAAGGCGGCCGTCGACGGCGTGAGCTTCGACGTGCCGGCGGGCGAGATCGTGGTGCTGCTGGGGCCTTCGGGCTGCGGCAAGACCACGACCTTGCGCTGCGTCGCCGGCCTCGAACATCCGACCGGCGGCCGCATCTCGATCGGCGGCCGCGTCGTCTCGGAGCCCGAGCGCGGCACGCTGGTCAGTCCGCGCGAACGTGACATCGGCATGGTCTTCCAGTCCTATGCGGTGTGGCCGCACATGACGGTGCACCAGAACGTCGCCTATCCGCTGAAGTATCGCCGCAAGAACACCAGCGGCAGCGACAATATCGAGACCAAGGTCCGCGACACGCTCGAGCTGGTCGGCCTCGGCGAATACGCCCAGCGGCCGGTCACGTCGCTGTCGGGCGGCCAGATGCAGCGCGTCGCGCTGGCCCGCAGCCTGGTCTACCGGCCGCAGCTCCTGCTGCTCGACGAGCCGCTGTCCAATCTCGATTCCAAGCTGCGCATCCGCCTGCGCGATGAGTTGCGCCGCATCCTGAAGATGACCGGCATGACCGGTCTCTATGTCACGCACGACCAGTCCGAAGCCGTGGTGCTGGGCGACAGGATCGGCGTCATGAAGGACGGCAAGCTGCTGCAGATGGCGCCCCCGGGCGAGATATACAACAGGCCGGCCGATTCCTTCGTCGCCAACTTCACGGGCGCCTCGAACGTGCTCAAGGGCAAGGTTCTTGAGCGCACGGGAGACCAGGCCGTCATCGACCTCGGCGCCGCCGGCCGGATCTCCGCCTGGACGCCGCAGCCACTCAGCCCCGGCGACAATGCCCGCGTGGCGTTGCGGGCGGAGAACATCCGCCTCGGCGAACGCGGCCCCGCCAACAGCTTTACCGGCCGGGTGGTCGAGCGGCGCTACCAGGGGATGCAGACGATCTACGACGTCGAGTTTGGCGGCCAGAAGGTCGAGGTGCTGGAACTCGGCACGGCGGCCCGCCACAACGACGGCGAGGTCGCCCTCACCCTGCCGCCCGACACCTGCTGGGCGTATCGCGACGAGGGTCAGGCGACGGTGGACTGAAGCACGGCACGAAGCGCCGCCGCGAGCGGCGCGTCGTGTTCGGGCAAGAGGACCTGCGGATCGAGCGTGAGCACGCCGCGGGCGGCGTGCCGCTCCGACAGGTGGACCGGCGGGTCGCCTCTCTGAAGCATGGCGCTGACGGCGAGCGCCTCCAGCACCGCGATCTCCAGCACGGGGACGCGTCCGGTCTGCGCCGCCGGCACGAGCTTCACGTCGAACCCGTCCAGCAAAGCGGCGATCGCTTCCAGCCGCGTCTGGAGTGCGGCGTTGGCGGCTGCATCATCGGCCTTGATGAAGCGCTCCAGCGCCACGAGCAGGCCCACGATCTCCTCCTTGCCGGCCTTGAAGCCGCGGCCGATCCCGTGATGGGGTACGCCGCGGAGGTTTGCCCGATCGACGAGGCGCGGCGGCATCCAGGTGTCCGGCGCCACGTCCATGTCGAGCTGCTGCAGCAGCGCCGAGGCCACGAGGTCGCGCCGGCCTGCCAGGATACCGGATGCCTGCGGACCGCCCAGAGCCTTGCCTCCGGAGAACGCGATCAGGTCGACGCCCATGTCGATGAAGCGCCGCAGGTTCTCCTTGGGCGGAAGCTGTGCCGCCGCGTCGACGATCAGGGGAATGCCGTTGGCGCGACAGGTCGCGACCGCGGTCGGGAGGTCGACGATGCTCGTCGCATTGACCGAGAAGGCCATCGCGACGACCGAGGGCGACAGGGCCGTCTCGATCTCCCACGCTTCCAGCCCGCGCACGCCGGCGCCCGTTCCCCGATCGTTGTGGCCGATATCGACCAGCCGCGCGCCCGAGGCGGCCAGCGCGTGCGCGTAGCCGGTGCGCTGAGTGCGCGGGATCAGGATGTCGTGCGGAAAGGCCCCGGCATGGGGCAGCGCCGCCATCTTCGCGATGTCCCAGCGCGCGATGGCAGCGGCGGCCGCGAGCGTAAGGGCCGCCGCCGCGCCCGTCGTGACCAGCCCGGCCTCCGCACCCGTCGCCGCGGCGATGCGGCCGCTGGCGGCGTCCTGCAGTTCGCCGATGTCGACCGAGGCGCGCGAGGCCGCGGCCATGGCGGCGACGACTTCGGGGGCCATCACCGCCCCGCCCAGCCGCGTCAGCGCACCGGCGGCATTGATGCGGCGGCGCACGCCGAGGAGATCGTAGGGGTTCGTGTCGGTCATGCGGCTAGCTTAACCCAGCCGATCAGACCCGCCCAATGATCGCGATGGGCCCGCCGCCGGCCGGACCCTGGTGCTCGGCGCCGCCGGAGACGTAGAGCATCGTGTCGCCGATCACGCCAGCCAGCACGCCGCCCACCAGCGCACGGGCATGGCGGGTCGAGTGGATGTCGCTGTCGTCCAGCATCGTGTGCCGCCGCCCGCGGATTGCGCCCGAGGGCGCGGCTTCGGCCTTGGCGAGCACGGCCGTGACATCCTCGCCGGTCACGCCGAGCCGTCCCAGGATGCGATGCGCGGCGCCTGCATCGATCGCGTCGCGCATCACGTCGTGATCGATCAGCAGGTCCCCGGACCAGCCGTGCGCGTTGCCCAGCACCACGATCTCGTTGCGCAGCAGCTCGACGCCCGCCGAGGTGCTTGCGACCCGCGAATAGAGCGACCAGTCGCGGCAGATCGCGTCTTCGGGTGCGTCCTTGATCTCGCCGAGCGCGAGCGCGACGCCCAGCGCCGAGGCGCCGCGCGACAGGGCCATCGAATGATAGGTATCGCCGGTGGCCGTCGTGGCCCCGCGCCTTGCGGCGTCCTCGATACGCTCCTTGGTCAGCAACGGGCATTTGATCTGAACGAAGTGGACATCATGCGGTGTGGCAATGCCGGCATCCTTCATGGCCAATGTCACCGCCGCTGCCGTCTCTTCGATCTGCGCCGCCCGGCCGATCTCCTCGGGCTTGAACGCCCGTGTCAGGCCGACACCGATGGCCAGTCGTGGCCCGGCGGAGGCCGGCGGCGGCGCGTTCTCGCGGCAGAAGACGATCAGGTGCGGCGACAGCCCGCCCTCGGTGCCGCCCGACATCACGATGGCCACCCGCTTCTCGATCTCCGTCAGCGGGCAGCCCAGCGCCTCGGCCAGCACCAGCTTCAGGGCGAGGGTCGCGTAGCCGCGGGTGAAGTCGTTGACGCAGCCATTGCCCTCGGTCTTGCCGACGATCGCCACGATGGTCGCTGGGTCGATCTCGCCCGACGCGATGGCGGCGGCGAGCGGCGCCGTATCCTGCGGCCCCGCCGTCGGCAGGCGCAGCACTCTGGTACGGCGTGTCATCTCAGGCGGCCTTTCCGGCATCGCTGCCATGACGCGCCCGGCGGCGGCGCAACCACGTGACCGATAGCAAAGACAGCGCGATCACAACGAACGACACGCCGGTCGTGACGGTGCCCAGCGCATAGAGTACCGGAGTCGTCACATTGGTGGTCATGCCATAGATCTCGAGCGGCAGGGTGTTGAACGTGCCGGCCGTATAGAGGCTGCGTGCAAACTCGTCATAGGACAGCGTGAAGCCGAACAGGCCGACGCCGATCAGGCTGGGCAGCAGGATCGGGACGACGACATGCCGGATCGTCTGCCACGAGGTCGCGCCGAGGTCGCGGGCGGCCTCCTCGTAGCGGCGGTCGAAGCGGTTGAAGACGGCGAACATGATCAGCAGGCCGAACGGCAGGGTCCAGGTCAGGTGCGCCCCGAACGCCGAGCTGTACCAGGCGGGATCCCAACCCAGCACGCGATACAGCAGGCCGATGCCCAGGCTGATCAGGATCGAGGGCACGATCAGGCTGGCGATGGCGAGATAGAAGATGATGCCGGAGCCGCGGAAGCGCGAGCGGAAGGCGAGCCCCGCCGAGAAGGCAGCAACGACCGTCACCAGCATGACGGCGACGCCGAGGATCAATGAGCGCTGCAGCGAGCCCGCGAAGTCGCCCACCATCTGCTTCTCGAACAGGTTTTTAAACCAATGCAGCGAGACGCCATTCATCGGGAAGGTGAGCCCGCCCCCCGGTCCCTGGAACGACAGGATCAGGATGGTCAGGGTCGGGCCGTAGAGGAACAGCACGAACAGGCAGAAGAAGGCGCCGAGGAGCCAGAAGGCGGGGCCGCGCTTGCCATGCTGCACGTCACAGCTCCTTGCGGATGTCGACCACACGCATCATGGCCGCGACGATGAACAGGACGAGCAGGAGCAGAATTACCGCGTTGGCCGCCGCGGCGGGATACTGCAGCAGCGACATGGCGTTCGCCATCATCAGGCCGACCGAGGCGCTGAGCCCCCCGCTCATCATGCGTACGGTGACGAAGTCGCCCATCACGATTGTGACGACGAAGATCGAGCCGATGGCGATGCCGGGCTTGCACAGCGGCAGGATGACGTTGACCAGTGTCTGCCAGCCGCTCGCGCCGGCGTCGCGCGCCGCTTCGAGCAGGCTGCGGTCGATGCGCATCATCGAGTTGAAGATCGGAACCACCATGAACAGCGTGTAGAGGTGGACATAGGCCAGCACGACCGAGAAATCCGAATAGAGCAGGAACTCCAGCGGCTCCTTGATCAGGCCGAGGTTCATCAGCGTCGTGTTGGCGAGACCGTGGCGGCCGAGGAACGGGATCCACGAGATCATGCGGATGACGTTGGAGGTCCAGAACGGAATGGTGCAGAGCAGGAACAGCACCGTCTGCATCGTGGGCGAGCGCACGTGGAAGGCCACGAAATAGGCGACGGTGAAGCCAATCAAGAGAGTGAGAGCCCAGGTGATCAGCGCAAACTGGATGGTCTGCTGGTAGGTCCGCCACGTCACCGGCGAAAGCAGCAGTTCCTCGTAGTTCTGCAGCAGGAAGGCCGGAATGATCTGGGTCGTGTTGTAGTCGAAGAAGCTCACCACCACGATCGTGGCGATCGGGACGATGAGGAACAGCAGGAACACCAGCGCGAGCGGCGCGACCTGCAGGTAGGTGACCCAGATCTTTACGCGGTTCATCAATTCATACCCCCTCCCCCGTCAGGGGGAGAGGCAGTTTGAGGGAGTTAAACGCAATATTCGAAATATTCGAAACGATCAGGCGGCGATGAACTGGTTCCACTTCTGGACCATGTAGCGGTCCTCATCCATCACCGCGTTCCAGCAGGCGACAGCGCCCATGCGATCGTAGAACGAGCCGCCGTCGCGGACCGCGCCGGCCTTCTCCACGATCTGGCCCTGCGGGTTCTTGATGTCGCCCTGGGCAGGCTTGCCTTCCATCCAGAAGCCCCACTCGTCGGCCGTCATGTTGGCCTTGGCCGTATCGAGCACCGCCGAATAATAGCCTTGGCGGTTGAGGAAGGCGCCGACCCAGCCGGACAGGTACCAGTTGATGTAGTCGTAGGCCGCGTCGAGTTGTGCGCCCTGCAGGTGCTTGGCCAGCGCCAGGCCGCCGCCCCAGGCGCGATAGCCTTCCTTGAGGGGCTGGTAGACGCAGGGCACGCCCTTGCCGCGCACCGCCGAGACCGCCGGCGACCACATCGACTGGATCACGACCTCGCCCGACGTCATCAGGTTCACCG
>JBILYJ010000474.1:0-4343 GCA_044377795.1 Reyranella sp.
CCACCATCGCCGGCTCGCTGCCGAGCTTGACGGAGAGCGGCACGCGGGCCGCCAGTTCGCGCCCCGTGACCTTGCGGACCTGTTCGGTCATGCGCGCCTGATAGCGCGACAGGTCCCTGGTCGCGGCCCAGACGACGCCGACGACGGCGACGATAGGCACCGCCACCGCCGTGATCACCGCCACGCGCTTCCAGGGAATCCGCATCCCGTTCGATTCTCGCTCAAACCCCGTCCGTCGAAAAGCCAAATGCCTCGACGGTGCGGCGGAAGTGAGGTGGGGGCTCGGCCTGTGCCTTGAGTTCACCCTTGCCCGACGGATGCGGCAGCGACAGCCGGCGGGCGTGAAGATGGAGCCGGCGAGAATCGGCGACCGCCGCCAGCAGCGCTTCCTCGCCGCCGTACTTGCGGTCCCCGAGGATCGGGCAACCGATGGCGGCACAGTGAACGCGAAGCTGATGGGTCCGGCCGGTGCGCGGCCACAACGCCAGCAGGGCGGCGCGGTGGCCGGCCCGGTCGATCTCACGGAAGTGCGTGAGCGCCTTCTGACCGTTCTCCTCGTTGACCTGCATCAGTTCCCGGTCGAAGGCGCCCGGCCGCTTGGCCAGCGGCAGGTTGATCGCGCCTTCCTTCTTGGGCGGCACGCCGACGACGATGGCCCAGTAGAGCTTCTCCGTCTCGCGGTCCCGGAACGACTCGGCCAGCCGCTTGGCTGCCTGGCCCGTCCGCGCGATCAGCAACAGGCCGCTCGTGTCCTTGTCGAGCCGGTGGACCAGGCGCGGCCGCTGCTCGAAGCCGAAGCGCAGCCCATCCAGCATCCCGTCGATGTGCTTCTCCGTGCCGCTGCCGCCCTGCACCGCCAGCCCCGGCGGCTTGTTCAGCACGATCACGTGATCGTCGCGATGGATCACCATACCCTGGATCTCGGCGGCGTCGCGGTCCGACACGGTCGACGTCGATGCCGACGCCGCCCTGGGCTTGGGCGGCGGCGAATTCGTCACACCCGGCGGCAGGCGGACCGACTGCCCCGGTTCGACCCGGTCCTTGCCCTCGGTCCGCTTGCCGTCGATCCGGACCTGGCCGGTGCGCAGGAGCTTCTGCAGCGCGCCGTGGCTCAACTCGGGAAAGTGGCGCTGGAACCAACGGTCGAGGCGCATTCCGGCTTCGTCGTCGGTGACGGCGCGAGTCTGGACCTGGGTCTGTCGGCTACCACCTGTCGCGGGGCTTTGGCTCATGGCGCACAAACTACGGGACAAGCTACACAGGGTCCATGGAATCGGTGTCCTTCGACACGCTGACGTTCGAGCATCCGACGGCCTGCCGTCCGGCGCGAATCTCCGCGACCCTGCACATTCCCCACGACAGGCCCGGTCCGGTGCCCTGCATGGTCATCCTGACCAGCAGCGCCGGCGTCCAGCGCCACCGCGAGCACTATTACGCCGACCTGTTGAACGCCGCCGGCGCCGCGGCGCTGATCGTCGACAGTTTCAGGAGCCGCGGCGTTCGCCGCACCGTGGCCGACCAGAGTCTGGTTTCGGCGGCCCAGATGGAGGGCGACGCCTTCGCGGCCCTCGCCCTGCTCCGCGCCGACCGCCGCATCGATCCGGCGCGGATCGGCATCATGGGCGTCTCCAAGGGTGGAGTGGCGACGCTCAACGCCGCCCTCGCCGTGCGCCAACGCTGGCGACGCGACTTCCCGCACCTGTTCGACATCCACGTCGCCCTCTGCCCCGGCGCGACCGCCCAGCATCGCGACGCCACCACGCACGGACGGCCGATGTTCTTTATGCTGGCCGCCAAGGACGACTACACGCCGGCCGAACTGGCGATCGAATACGCCGAACGCATGCGCGCGGCCGGCAACGACCGGATCCGGGTGAAGGTCTATGGCGGCGCCCATCACGGATGGGAATCGCTGGGACCCGTCTTTGACATCAAGGACGCCGAGAACTGGTCGTGCTGCCGCAACCTCATCGAGGACGACGGACGTCACTTCGTGCCCGCGCTGGGCATGGCGCTGGACGAGCCGGAGTTCCAGGCTTGGGCACGACGGCACTGCGTCACCCGCGGCGCCCGTGCGGGCGGCGGGACGGCCGATTTGAAGCAGCGTGCCAGCGCCGACCTGATCGCCTTCCTGGGCGTTCACGGATTCGTGGGCTAATGGACGAATCGGCCGATTCTCCTTATAATTGAACCGTGCATCGATTGAATTTTTTCGCCGCTTTCCTGGCGTTCGCGCTCTCCTTCTCGGGAGCCTCCTCCTCCTACGCTTCGGGCGTCCTGTGGACCGGATCCGGCCCCGCGACGGCACGTGCCGTGTCTTTGCTGACGGCGCGGCGCCGCGCCGGTGATCACGGGCTGGACCCCGCCTGGTACAACCTCTCCGACGTCGAGAGGGCGATGGCGCCGGGCGCCGATCCCAGCGCTGCAGAAGCCATGCTCTCGGCCGCCTTCTTGGCCTATGCCAGCGATGTCTCGACCGGCCGCGTGCGTGCCAACCGGGTCGACAAGGAAATCGACATCATCCAGCGCAAGGCCGACAAGGCCGAGCTGCTGCAGGCGGCGGCCGACGCGCCCGACTTCGCGGCCTACCTTGCCACGCTGCCGCCCAAGGGCGACTACCCGGCGCTGCAGAAGGCGCTGGCGGCCTGGCGCGAGAAGAAGACCCGCACGACCTATACCGCCATGCCCGACGGCAGCGCGCTGAAGCCCGGCATGATCGACGCCCGCGTGCCCATTCTGCGCAAGCGCCTGGCCGAACTCGACTTCACGGTGCCACCGGCCGGCGCCGTCGCCGACCTCTACGACGATCCGCTGGTCGGCGTGGTCAAGTCGTACCAGGAGATGAAGGGCCTGACCGTCGATGGCGTCATCGGCGCCAAGACCGTCCGGTCGCTCAACACCACGATCGACGAGCGCATCGAGCAGATCGTCGCCAACCTCGAGCGCCGCCGCTGGCTGCCGGAGGATCTCGGCAGCCGCTTCGTCTATGTGAACACCGGCGACTATTCGATGGTGTTCGTGAACGAGGGCAAGGTCGCCTTCCAGAGCCAGGTCATCGTCGGCACGCCGAAGGACCCGACGCCCGAGATTCAGTCGACCATGCGCGGCTTCCAGACCAACCCGTACTGGACGGTGCCGCCGTCGATCGCCGGCGAGGAGTATCTGCCGATGCTGCGGCGTAACCCCAACGCCCTGGCCAGCAACGGCTTCAAGATCTTCGCAAGCTGGAGCCACGACGAAGAGATCGATCCCAACACGATCGACTGGAGCTCCATCCACCCCAAGGCTTTCCCGTATCGCATCCGGCAGGATTCGGGCGCTTCGAACGCGCTGGGCTACATCTTCTTCCCGTTCAACAACAAGTACGGGATCTACATGCACGACACGGCGAGCCGCTGGCTGTTCACCGAGGGTAGCCGCAACTTCAGCCACGGCTGCATCCGCCTGCAGAACCCGCTCGACTTCGTCGAGAAGGTCTTCAACGGCAAGAACGGCTTCAGCAAGGACCGTGTCCAGCAGGTGATCCGGGACGGCCAGCAGGCCCACTACGCCTTCCCCGATCCGATCACCCTCTACGTGACCTACAGGACCGTCAGCGCCAATTCCGACGGCGTGCCGACCTTCCGCGACGACGTCTACGGCCGCGACCGCAGGGTCGTGCGGGCGATGGCCAAGCCCTGAGGTCAAGAGGCTTCATCGGAGCGCACCACTCCTCGATCATCCCAACAAAGTCCTCACCCTGAGGAGCGACCGCAGTGAGCGTCTCGAAGGGTGGGCACCCGCACCACGTCTGTAACCCATCCTTCGAGACGGTCGCTCCGCGACCTCCTCAGGATGAGGTGGTTAACTTGAGACGAAACGACTCAGATAAGACATGAGCGACACCGGAGTGGCGCGCTCCATTGAGTCGGCTCAGCGCTTCTTGTCCCTGAGCTTCTTCCAGTAGTCGAGCCGCTTCACGATCTCGCGCTCGAAGCCACGCTCGACGGGCTGATAGAACTCCTCCCGCGCCATGCCGTCGGGAAAGTAGTTCTGGCCGGAGAAGCCGTCGGCGGCATTGTGGTCGTATTCGTAGCCCTTGCCGTAGCCGATCTCCTTCATGAGCTTGGTCGGCGCATTCAGGATATGCATCGGCGGCGTCAGCGAGCCGTGTGTCTTGGCGGCGCGCTTGGCGGCACCGAAGGCGACATAGGCTGCGTTCGATTTGGGCGCGGTGCCGAGATAGATCACCGCCTGCGCGATCGCGAGCTCGCCTTCGGGTGAGCCCAGCCGCTCGTAGGTCTCCCACGCCGCCAGGGTCTGCGTCAGCGCCTGCGGATCGGCCATGCCGATATCCTCGACGG
>JBILYJ010000475.1:0-4342 GCA_044377795.1 Reyranella sp.
GGTGGGCATCTCGGGAGCGGTCCTGTCGGCCATTCTCGGCGCCTTCATCGGCGTGCTGGCGGGATATCTCGGCGGGCGGCTCGACGCCTTCCTGATGCGCCTCACCGACGGCGTGATCTCGCTGCCCCTGCTGCCGCTCCTGATCGTGCTGGCCGCCGTCGACCCCCGTAAACTGGGCGTGCCGGCGGAGATCGCGCAATCGGAGATGTTCTCGCTCTACCGCATCGTGGTGATCGTGGCCCTCACCGGCTGGACCACCGTGGCCCGACTGGTGCGCGCCGAGACCCTGTCGCTGAAGGCGCGGGATTTCACCCGTGCGGCCGTGGCGCTGGGCGCCCGCCCCCAGCGGATCATGTTTCGCCACATCCTGCCCAACACGGCCGGCACCCTGGTCGTCGCCACCACCATGTCGGTCGGCACGCTGATCCTGTTCGAATCGACCCTGTCCTTCCTCGGCCTCGGCATCCAGCCGCCGGCCGCGAGTTGGGGCAACATGCTGACCGGCGCCCAGGAACTGCTGCAGGAGGCCCCCGTGCTGGCCCTGTGGCCGGGCCTGCTGATCTTCCTGACCGTGATCGCCTTCAACTTCCTGGGCGACGGACTGCAGGATGCCCTCGATCCCAGAAGCGAGAGACGATGATGACCGACGCAACGTTGAAATCCACCGAGTTCACCGCGATGAGCCGGCTCACGCCGGACATCGACCTCAATGCCGAGGGCAAGGCCACGGGCTTTGTGCGCGTGCCCCACTCGGTGCACCGGTCGGCCTATGGCTGGATCCCGATCCCCATCGTCCGCATCAAGAACGGCGACGGGCCGAACGTGCTGATGCAGGCCGGCAACCATGGCGACGAATGGGAGGGCCAGATTGGCCTGGGCAACCTGATCCGCGCCATCGAACCGAAGGACATCAAGGGCCGCCTGGTGATCCTGCCCTCGGCCAACTTTCCGGCCGCCATGGAGGGGCGCCGCACCTCGCCGATCGACGAGGGCAACCTCAACCGCTCCTTCCCCGGCGACGCCGAGGGCACGATCACGCAGCAGATCGCCTACTGGATCGAGCATGCGCTACTGCCGGGCTTCGACTACGCCTTCGACTTCCATTCCGGCGGCAGTTCGCTGACCTACATCCCGAGCGCGCTGGCACCGCGCCACCAGGATGCCGCCCGGATGGAGAAGGTCATGGGCCTGCTCAAGGCCTTCGGCGCCCCGGTCAGCTACATCTCGGCCGCGCCGCAGGGCGGCGGCCGGACCTTCACCTCGGCCTCCTACCGCCAGGGCGTGGTCGGCATGGGCACAGAGCTGGGCGGCGGCGGGCTGGTGACCCCCGGTTCGCTCAAGGTGGCCGAGGACGGCATGCGCCGCGTGCTGGCCCATGTCGGCCTGCTGCAGGGCCCGGTGCCCGCACCGACCGCGACCCGCTTCACAGAGATTGGCGGCGACGACTACTACGTCTACGCCTCGGACGGCGGCCTGTTCGAGCCCCTGGTCGAGCTGGGCGACGAGGTGAAAGCCGACCAGCCGGCCGGCCGCATCCACTTCCACCACACGCCGTGGCGCGAGCCCGAGGTGGTGAAGTTCAAGCGCGCCGGCCTCGTCCTCTGCAAGCGCGTCCCGGCGCGCTGCGAACGCGGCGACTGCCTGTTCCATCTGGCGACGGATTTGGCGGCTTAACTTCATTGGAGCGCGCCACTCCTGCGGCGCTCATATCTTGAGAGCTTGAAGCGCCACTGGAGTGGCGCGCTCCATTGCTACACCGTGCGACAGCTCCGGCAGGAGAGCTTCGGCGCGGTGCGTCGCCCGTCCCTGCGGGGACGGGCCTCGGCGTGGCCGCAGACGTTGCAGCCGTCGATCTCGAAGTCGATCCAGTGTGTGGCATCGCCGCAGGACTCGCAGGGCAGGCCGCGACGCGACTGGATGCGACCGAATCCGGGTGCGTGGCATTTCGGGCAAAGGCACTGCAGGCGTTTGGCGAGCTGCCAGCCCGCCGCGCGCAGCACCTTCATGCGGGTCGGATTGCGATGCGCGCGCATGTCCGAATAGAGGACCGCCAGCCCTTCCGTGGAGCGCTCGGCCTCGCGGTCCATGGTGGCGATCACCTCCTCCTCGGTGGCAAGGCCCTTCACCGGATGATCCATGTCGCTGCTGCAGGCGACGAACACGCCATAGCGCGGGAAGCCCATGGCCCGGAGCACGGCGAGGCGCGCGGGATCTCCGGCACGGAAGCGCGACAGCCTCCAGCTCGTATGGTGCGTCGGAAAGGTGTCGATCAGCCGGATGCCGCGCTTGCGGTCGATGAAGGCCAGGATCTCGACGCCGCTCGAGATCAGCGGCACCCGATCGATCGGCCCGTAGCTGCCCTCGCTCGCGACCGCGTACTCGACGTCCATCGTCTGGAAGGCCAGTTCGGCCTTGAGCAGACAGGTCTCGACCAGCGCGTCGGGCCGCGGCACCTCCCCGGAAAAGGTGCCGAGCGTGTCGGTGTCCAGCTCAGGTACGGCGATGATTTCCGCGCCGAGCACGCGCCGGAAGGCGGGCCCCAGCGCCCGCTCCTTCTCATGCATCGTCGCCAGCCCGATACGGGCATTGGCGTAAGGGTGCAGACCCGACACGACCGCGCCGCGGTTGGAGCTTCGAGTTACTCCGCCGCCTGAGGCATCGCCTCGCGGGCGAGCTGCTGCTCGACCAGGGTCGCCCAGTAGGACGCGCCGAGCGGCAGGATCTCGTCGTTAAAGTCGTAGCCGGGGTTATGGACCATGCAGCTGCCGACGCCGTCGCCGTTGCCGACCCAGATGTAGCAGCCCGGCTTCTTGAGCAGCATCCAGGCGAAGTCCTCGGAGCCCATGGCCGGCGTCGGATTGCGATTGACGTTCTCCAGCCCGACCAGCGAGGCCGCCGCCTGGGCAGCGAACTCGGTCTCCTGCACGCTGTTCACAGTCGCGGGATAGCGCTTCTCGTAGCGCCACTTCACGACCTCGGCGCCGAAGCCCGCGGCGACGTTGCGCGAGATCTTCTCGATGTTCTTCTCGATCAGATCCTGCACCGGCTTCTTGAAAGTGCGGACCGTGCCGCGCAGCACGCATTCCTGCGGGATCACGTTCCAGGCGTCTCCGGCGTGGATCTGCGTGGTCGAGACGACGGCGGTGTCCATCGGATCGACGTTGCGCGCCACGATCGACTGCAGCGCCGTCACGATGTGCGCGCCGACCACGACCGGGTCGATCGTGTACTGCGGCATGGCGCCGTGTCCGCCGACGCCCTTCAGCACGACCTCGAAGATGTCGTAGGCCGCCATCATCGGGCCGGGACGGACGGCGAACTTGCCGACCGGAATGCCCGGGATGTTGTGCATGCCGTAGACGCCCTCGACCGGGAACTTCTCGAACAGCCCCTCCTCCACCATGACGCGCCCGCCGCCCTCGTTCTCCTCGGCCGGCTGGAAGATGAAGTAGACGGTGCCGTCGAAATTCCTGGTCTCGGCGAGGTACTTGGCGGCGCCCAGCAGCATCACCGTATGACCGTCATGGCCGCAGGCGTGCATCTTGCCGGGAATTGTCGACTTGTGATCGAACTGGTTGGTCTCGTGGACGTCGAGCGCATCCATGTCGGCGCGCAGGCCGATCGCGCGCTTGGAGGTGCCGGAACGCAGCACGCCCACGACACCGGTCTTGGCCAGCCCGCGGTGAACCTCGATCCCGAAGCTTTCCAGCTTCTCGGCGACCACATCGGCCGTCCGCACCTCCTCGAAGGCCGTCTCCGGATGGCTGTGAATGTCATGGCGCCACGCGGTCATGTCCTTGTGGAACGAGGCAATGCGGTTGATGACCGGCATCCTGAAATCTCCGTTGAAATTGTTGCGACGGATCGTAAGCGACCCCCGCCACAGATCAAGCACGCTCAGCGTCCGCCGACGCACATCAGGTCTGAAGGAGGAAGCGCGACCGCAGGCGACTTCAGGTGTTGAGCGTGTAGGTCCGGTCCTCGATCGGAAGCCGGCCCTCCTCGATCGCGTGGCAGGCCACCGTGCCGCCCTCGACCGGCAGCGCCTTGGGACGCTCGGCCTTGCAGCGGTCGTTGGCGAACGGGCAGCGCGGGTGGAAAGTGCAACCCGACGGCGGACTGATCGGGCTCGGCACTTCGCCGCCGACCGGGCTGCGCTGGCGGCCCGTCATCTCGAGGTCGGGGATCGTGTCGAGCAACATCCGCGTGTAGGGGTGCTTGGGCCGCCGGAACAGCGTGTCGGTCGGCGCCACCTCGACCAGGCGGCCGAGGTACATCACGCCCACCCGCGTGGAGATGTGATAGACGACCGCGAGATTGTGGCTGATGAACAGGTAGGTGA
>JBILYJ010000540.1:0-3807 GCA_044377795.1 Reyranella sp.
CAGCCCTCACGACGCAGCAACACGTGCACGCGCCGATAGCCATAGCGCACCCGCGTCTGGCAGATCTCCTTGATCCGGCTCTCCAAGAGGGCCTGCCCGGGGCGACGAGACCTGTAGTGGTAGGTCGAGGTATCGACTTCCAATACCCGGCACGCCCGCCGGATCGATACACCCCACTCGCCACGCACTGCGTCGACCAGCTTGCGCTTCCGGGCAGGCCTCAGAGTTTTCGGCGGATGACATCCTGCAGCATCTCCTTGTCGAGACTGAGGTCCGCCACCACCTTGCGCAACTTGGTATTCTCGTCCTCGAGCTGCTTCAGCCGCCGCATCTCCGTCGGCAGCAGCCCGTCGTACTTGCGCTTCCAGTTGAAGTACGTTGCCTGGCTGATCCCAGCCTTCCGGCAGATCTCCGCCACCGGCATCCCGTCACTGCCCTGCTTCAGGATGAACGCCTTCTGCGCCTCCGAAAACTTCGATGCCTTCATCGCTCTCCGCTCCTTCCCAGCCTCGGGAAACAACCGGAAAACTCTAGCCAGAAACGATCCAGTTTTCAGGGTTCAGAGCAAGATCATCGAGATCCTGCGGCTGCATCAGGCGGAAGCGAAGCCTGCGGACCTGTGCTGGTAGCGCGGGATCCGCGGAGAAGCCGGTCCGCCGGGATGCAGGCCTCTAACGTCATGCGGTTGCGGTCTCTTGAGCAGGAGAACCGAGACGGCCCCTCAAAGTTATCGCCTCAAGAAAACTCCGAGGCCAGTGGTCCGGCGCTCGGCTGTGGACCACACACCGAGAGAGCAACAGAGCAACAGACTACGCCTGCCTACCTGTGAAAGACGGCCAGCAAATCAACTAATCAAGAAACTTGATGATCTGTTTGGATTTGCATACAACGCCCTACGTTGAGGGAGGGAATCGATGATGGATCGTACAGCCAAATCACCAGCACAAATAAACGTGGTCGATTTGGCGACCCTTGCTGCCAGTATGAGCCGCCTGTTGGCTGGGATTTCGACCATGACGCCGCTGAAGAATGCGAGTCTTAGCCTTGCTGAATGGGCCGCGTTAGCCCTGCTTTCAGAGAGGGACGGCATCAGCAACAAGCATTTAGCTCGAATGTTGGGCGTGACGGGTCAACGCGCCAGTCAGATTGGCGCAGCCCTAATCAAAGCGGGTAGAGTAACAGCAGCTCAATCCACAGAAGACAGCCGGAAAAAAGTGATCCGGGTATCCGAAGTTGGAAAATCAGATCTAGTAGCTGTCAATTCACAAATTCATAGTTTGCTATCTAAAGCGCTGGAGAATAACGAACACGCATTGATTTCTGCAAACAAGTCGTTGCGTGTTTTTTCGCGAATTGTACAAGTTGATACTTCAGAACAGAGCTTGGCTGGAGGGACGACGCAAATCGATTAGGGTTAGATTTGCCGTTTGGTGGCTAACATCACCGCAAAGTCCATTCGAGTCGCGAGTGGAAGCCGTTTATTATATGTTTTTGACTAATCTTTGGATCGCTGTTTAAGAATGAACTCGTTGGCCAATGGCCACTGTTCGAGCGGGTGGCGTGCTCAGCACGGTCCTGCTCCGGCTTCACTCTGACACAGACTGGCTTTTCGATGATGCCCTGAGAAGGGTCAGTGTCGGTATGCAAAGGGTGGCGATCGAGGGTCAGGAGGGCGCAGTCCCAACTCTCCAGCCATCACCAACTTCACCGGCAGGCAAACCGTGAACTTGTGCACGTAATCGCGCGGCTAGCGGGGCAAGCCGGGGGAAGTTGCGGGTTGTCCTAAGAGACTCACTGGCGGGCGGTTCGCGTGTTCAAGTCAGATGCCCGTCACCGCGCCCCAAGCGGACACATTCTCGCCCATGCGAGCGTCTCACGATAGAGTGGCGCACCGTGCCTGCGTAAAGCCTAGTTATGCATTCATCAATCTTTGGCGCCGCCGCCTAATCATCACGTGGCCGCGATTGACGTACAATCTTCGGGCGTGCTTACTAGTACATGACTAGGGCGAAGGGGAAGTGCACAGTGTCATCGCCATATCGAGGTTTGCCGCCCAAGGCACGTTGGAAGACTGGCGTTGCGGAACAGAATTGGAGCGAACTCTATCGCAAGAAGTTCCCGATCGACCGTAACACAAATATTTTGACGGCCGGAAGTTGCTTTGCGCAACATATTGCCCGTTATTTGCGGGCGCGCAAATTCAAGGTTATTGACGCCGAGCCAGCACCGCCGGGAATGTCGGACGCTTGCGCCAAGAGATTTGGGTATAACCTCTACTCCGCGCGCTATGGGAATATCTACACTGCACGGCAACTTCTTCAGCTGGCTAAGGAGTCTTTCGGGAAGTTCAAACCAGCCAATGCTGTATGGGAGAAGAATGGTCGTTACTATGATGCGTTGCGGCCAAACGTCGAGCCCGACGGCTTGCCGGACCAGGAAGAAGTTGCGGTACAACGCCTCGACCATCTGCTTCGTACCCGCCGAGCCTTTAAATCTGCGGACTTATGCATTTTCACTTTTGGTCTAACCGAAAGCTGGATTCACAGGGAATCGTCCACAGTCTATCCAACCGCTCCAGGAACTATCGCTGGCGAGTACGATCCCGAAGTATTCGTATTCAAAAACTTTACGGCTTCGGAAGTGTATGATGACTTCACCCGGTTCCGTCGCTTCATGAAAAAGATAAATCCAACTTTGAAATTCCTCGTAACTGTTTCGCCTGTGCCGCTAGTGGCTACTGCGAGTCAAGGCCATGTCCTGCCAGCGACCATTTATTCGAAGTCAGTACTCCGTGCTGTGGCGGGACAGGTCGCCGATGAATTTGAGGACGTGGACTATTTCCCCTCATACGAAATGATCGCAACGCCATTCTATCAGTCGCGCAGCTACGAAGAGGATCTACGCACAGTGCGACCGCGCGCAATCGACAAGGTCATGTCTGTCTTCTTTGATCAGCATGATTCACAGGACGCGCCACGTGACAATGCTACGGATCAACTGCCCTCGCCACACCGAGGCAAATCCAGCAGCAAGAGTCGAGACGATGTCGTCTGCGAGGAAATTCTTCTAGAGGCGCTTGCGGCAAGATGACTTTGCGTGTCTGCGTTATAGGCAACTCTCATATCGTTGCGATCAAGCAAGGCTGGTCGTTGCTTGGGGAGGCCGCTGACGGATTTTCCCCTACTTATTTTGCAGCCCCTGGCGCCAGGATAACGGATTTAGTAGTCGAGGATAGCAAACTTGTCCCGCGCACGGAAGATACGAGAACGTTCTTGGCTCGCTCATCAGAAGGGATGACTGCGATTGACCCGGCGGCATTCGACGCCTTCGTACTGGTTGGAATGCACGTATTACTTTTCCGTATTGTGAAAACATATCGTAGACACAGATTGATGGCGCATGCCGACGCGCGGCACCAGGTGATTTCCCGGGCAGCTCTGGATGCTGCGATTTACGAGGATAGTGTTGCAAGGCTGATCGGTAATTTACGCGGCCTGACAGAGGCGCCGATCCATCTCATCCCGGAGCCTCTACCCAGTGAGAAAATTATAAAGACCGATGAGATTTGGTCGGGTGAGTACATGCCTTCCCTTTATGAAATCTATATTGAACAACTCAAGCAGCTGGTGCTTGCCCATCGTGCCGAGTTGATAAGCCAAGATGCCGATACCATCGTGCACGGCGCCTTTACTGCCGCACGGTATTCCATCGGAGCGGTCGGACTTTACGGCAAAGACTATGATCGAAAGGAAGACTTTCGCCATATGAATGCACAGTTTGGTGCAGAGTTAATCAATAAATCCCTTA
>JBILYJ010000477.1:0-4341 GCA_044377795.1 Reyranella sp.
GTAGCCACGCGTGATGGTGATGTCGATGCCGTGCTTGGCGTAGATGCCCTTGCTCCAGGCCCCGTAGTACATCGCGTGCTCGCCCGACGGGATCCAGTCGGTCTGGAAGCGGACCTTGTCCTGTGCAAGCGCCGGCCCGCCAAGCAGGAACGTAAAGGCAAGCGCCGCCAGTCCTGTGCGTCGGCGAAACGATGATGACTGCATATGTGCCTCCCCCTGACGTGTCTTACACAACGAAGGAAGCAATATCGGTGCCAGCTCCTTATCGCTAAGCGAGCCAACCCAGGGTCGCCGCGACCAGGACGGCGTAACGCGCGGTCTTGCCGATGCCGACCAGCAGGACGAACGGCAGAAGGGGCGTCCGGAGCGCGCCGGCCACCACGGTGAGCGCATCGCCACCGAACGGCAGCCAGGCGAACAGCAAGGACCATACGCCCCAGCGGGCATACCAGCGCTCGACGCGCTCATAGTCGCGCGGCTTCACCGGGAACCAGGATCGATCACGGAACCGCTCGATCAGGCGCCCGAGCACCCAGTTGACCACCGAACCCAGCGTATTTCCGAGTGACGCTGCGAACAGCAGGGTCTGCCAGTGCGTCGGCTCGGCCACCAGCAAGCCGACCAACACCAGTTCGGACTGGAACGGAATGACCGTGGCAGCCAGGAAGGCGGCGGCAAACAGGCCAGCGTGGCCGAGGATGAGAGAGCCTGGATCCATCGCCCTTCACTTACAGGAATAGGCAGGCATTGGCGCAGCCAATGTGCGGATCGAGGGAATGGTCTCGGAGTTTTCATGCAACACTCCGCAAGGGCAGAGTCGTTTGCCCACGGCGCATCGGATTCTCGAAATCATGGGAGAAGAATCAAGAAGCCCCCCCCGTCGCCCTTGCCGCGATCACCGTGATCCACGACACCCCGGGCGACGTTCATGAGCAGTAGGACTCACACGCATGCTGGGATACTCTGAAACCGCGTTTCCAGGCTGCCATCCCAAGTCGTCAATCGATACGATGTGGCGCTCCCCCTCAACGGTGAAGAAAGTAGCTGCATGCGCACAGTCAAGGACGTCACCTTCGATCTGCTCCGCAAGCTCGGCCTCACAACCGTCGTCGGCAATCCCGGCTCGACGGAGGAGACCTTTCTCAAGAATTTCCCCAAGGACTTCGACTATGTGATGGCCCTTCAGGAGGCGAGCGTCGTCGGCATTGCCGACGGTATCGCCCAGGGCCTGCGCAAGCCGGTGATCGTAAACGTTCATACCGGCGCCGGTATGGGCAATGCGATGGGCTGCATCGTCACGGCCTACCAGAACAAGACTCCCCTGATCATCACCGCCGGACAGCAGACGCGCGAGATGCTCCTGCTGGAACCCCTGCTCACGAACATCGATGCCGCGAACCTGCCGCGCCCGTGGGTGAAATGGGCCTACGAGCCGGCACGCGCCGAGGACATTCCGGCTGCCTTCATGCGCGCCTATGCGACGGCCATGCAGCAGCCGGCCGGTCCGGTGTTCCTGTCCCTTCCGCTCGACGATTGGGACAAGCCCATGCCGGAGATCGAGGTGTTCCGCACGATCGCCACGCGAATGGGGCCTGATCCGGCCCGGGTCGCCGAATTTGCCGAGCGCATCAACGCGGCCCGGTCGCCCGTCATCGTCTACGGATCGGACCTGGCCCGCAGCCAGGCCTGGCACGAGGGCATCCGCTTCGCCGAGACGCTGGGCGTTCCCGTCTGGACGGCGCCCTTCGCCGAACGGACCCCGTTCCCGGAAACTCACCACCAACATGCCGGCGCCCTGCCCGCGGCCATCGGGCCGCTGGGCAGGAAGTTCGAAGGCCATGATCTGGTGATCGTCATCGGCGCGCCCGTGTTCCGCTACTATCCCTATGTCGGCGGCGACTATGTTCCGAAGGGCACTCACCTTCTGCAGGTGACGGATGATCCCAACATGTCGTCCAAGGCGCCCGTCGGTGACAGCCTAGTGTCCGATGCGCGGCTGTTCCTCGAGGCGATCCAGCCACTGATCAAGAAGCGCACTTCGTCCATTGCCGCGCCGTTGCGCGCGGCTCCCAAGAAGCCCGACATGGAGGCGCAGCCCCTGGCGGGCGACGCCATCATGGCCGCCGTGCGCGACGCCTGCCCCGCCGACCATGTGCTCGTCGAGGAAGCGCCGTCCGTCGTGGCGGAGATGCAGGACCAGTTCCGCATCGACAGGCCCGATTGCTTCTACACCTTCGCCTCCGGCGGCCTAGGCTGGGACATGCCGGCCGCGGTCGGTCTTGCGCTGGCCGAGCGCAGCAGCGGCCGCAATCGCCCCGTCATCGCCCTGATGGGTGACGGCTCCTTTCAGTATTCGATCCAGGCGCTCTACACGGCCGTGCAGCAGAAGGCCCACGTCGTCTTCGTCGTCCTGCAGAACCATGAATACGCCATCCTGAAATCCTTCGCGGAGCTCGAGGAGACACCGAACGTGCCAGGCCTCGACCTGCCCGGGATCGACCTCGAAGCGCTGGCGAAGGGCTATGGAGCGCCCGCGAAGCTGGCCAGGAGCGCAGCGGAGGTCACGGCCGCCGTCGCCGAAGCCATCGCCCGGCCCGGTGCCAGTGTGGTCGTCGTGCCGCTCACGCGGAAGCGTCACTCCCTGCTTTGAGGGCGGTGAGGTGACCGGCGGCGCGCGATCGGCCGTAGGCAAAGTAGATGACAAGGCCGATCGCGATCCAGAGGACCAGTCGCGCCCAGGTCACCGGTGCCAGGCCGACCATCAGACCAAGGCACGACAGGATACCGAGCATCGGGACCAAGGGCACGGCCGGCACCCGAAACGGCCGGGCGGCATGTGGCTCCAGACGACGAAGACGTACCACTGACGCACAGACCATCAGGAACGAGAACAGCGTGCCGACGCCGACCAGCTCGCTCAGTGTCTCGATCGGCGCCACGGCAGCAATTGCGGCCACGATCACGCCGATCAGAATCTGACTCAGCCAGGGCGTCTTCAGCCTCGGGTGCACGCGGCTGAACAGCGACGGCATCAGCCCGTCATGCGCCATGGTCGCGAATATCCGGCCCTGCCCATAGAGGAGCACGAGGATCGCCGTCGTGATTCCCATCATCGCACCGAGCTGGATCAACGCAGCGAACCAGCCGATTCCCATGCGATCGACCGCCAGCCCGACCGGGGCCGCCACGTTCAGCTCAGGGTAAGGCACGACACCGACGAGCACGCCCGCCACCACAATATAAAGGATCGTCGAGATCGCGAGCGCGCCCAGGATGCCAATCGGCATGTCGCGCTGCGGCCGCCTTGCTTCCTGCGCGCAGTTAGAGACGGCGTCGAAGCCGATATAGGTGAAGAACACGACCGAGGCGCCGTGCAGGACACCGCTCCAGCCAAAAATCCCGAAGGTACCGGTATTCGGTGGCACGAACGGCTGCCAGTTTGCGACCGAGACGTGGCCGATCCCGAAGCCGATGAAGGCCAGGATCACGATCAGCTTGAGCGCGACCATGAAATTGTTGAGGCGCGCCGACTCGCGCGTACCCCGCACCAGCAGGGCCGTCAGAAGCGCCACGATCGCCGCGGCCGGCAGATTGGCGATCGCGGTGGCCGTCGTGCCGTCGGCGAGCTGGACCGCCTGGCCGGTCGAGCTCGCCAGCTGGGGTGGGATGGCGAGACCGATGGAGGCCAGCGTGCCGTTGAAGTAGCCCGCCCATCCGACCGCCACCGCGGCCGCACCGATCGAATATTCGAGAATGAGGTTCCAGCCGACCAGCCAGGCTGCAAGCTGGCCGAGGCTCGCATAGGTGTAGGTGTAGGTGCTGCCCGATACAGGCATCAGCGCCGCAAGCTCGGCATAGCAGAGCGCTACGAAGACGCAGGCGATGCCGGCCAGCACGAAGGACACGACCACAGCCGGCCCGGCATACAGGGCGGCCGCCGTTCCGGTCAGGACGAAGATGCCGGCGCCGATGATCGCGCCGATGCCCATGAAGACGATGCTGACGGGGCCCAGGACTTTGGGCAGGGGCGTGGCATGGGCCGCCGTCGCCAGGATATCGGAAAGTAGCTTACGCGACGCCGCGCCCTTGATCTTCATTCGGCTCCCCCGTCCCCTCTTAGCAAGACCGGGGCGGCCTCCCTATATAAACGGCATGCGCACACCCCTGCTCACCCTCGTCTTCGTGATGACCCTGGTCGCCGCGGCGGACACGGCCTTCGGGCAACTCGTGCCGGGATCGATCGGCAATGGCGGTCGCATGCCCGACACCATGTCGCCGGGCGCCTTGCCGCCGCCTCCTGTCGCGCCGCCCGCGCCGGTCATGGCGCCGCCGGCGCCCCAG
>JBILYJ010000476.1:0-4341 GCA_044377795.1 Reyranella sp.
GGTGGCCGATGCTGGCGATCGGCCGGCGTTGGGCGTAGAGATGCGCCGGGCGATCTCGGCGACCGCGACGACGAAGCCCACCACGATCAGCAGGCCCATTCCGATTACCAGCACCTTCAGCCAGAGTGGTGCAGAGGCCTGAGCAGGGGACGCCAAGAAAACTCCATGAGCGACGCCGGTCGCCACACCGTGACCTTCGACGAGAGCGCCGCCGGCGAACGGCTGGACCGCGCGCTGGCTGCTGCCTTGCCTTCACTGACGCGAAGCCGCGTGAAGGCGCTGATCGAGGGCCGCTGCGTAGCGCTTGCGGGAGGACAGACGATAGAAGAGCCGTCCCGCAAGGTCAAAACGGGCGATGTGGTCATCGTCGACATCCCGGAGCCCGAACCGGCCATTCCGCAGGCCCAGGACATGGCGCTGGAGATCCTCTTCGAGGACACGGATCTGCTCGTTTTGAACAAGCCGGCCGGGATGGTGGTCCATCCGGCCCCCGGGAATCCGGACCGGACACTGGTCAACGCCTTGCTGGCCCATTGCGGTGACAGCCTGTCCGGCATCGGCGGCGTGCGGCGGCCGGGGATCGTGCACCGGCTCGACAAGGACACGTCGGGGGTCATGGTCGTGGCCAAGAACGATGCCACCCACCATGCGCTTTCCAAGCTGTTCGCCGCCCACGACCTAGAGCGCATCTATACCGCCTTGGTCTGGGGCGCGCCCAAGGCTCCGCGCGGGACGGTCGAGGAGGCGCTGGGACGGCACCCGGTCGATCGCAAGCGCATGGCGGTGCGCAAGACGGGCGGCCGGGCCGCCTTCACCGAATATTGGCTGGAGAAGCGCTTCGGGCCGCCGCTGGCGCCGATCGCAAGTCTCGTGGGCGCCAAGCTTGGGACAGGCCGGACCCATCAGGTCCGTGTCCACATGGCCCATATCGGCTGCCCGGTGGTGGGAGATCCGGTCTACGGCCGCAAGTCCCGCAACGGCGGTGCACCCGAGGCGTTGAATGTGTTCCCTCGGCAGGCTCTTCACGCATCTGTGCTCGCCTTTCGACATCCAAAGACGGGGGAGAACGTAAGATTTGCCACAGAATTGCCTGAAGACTTCAGGAATTTGGTCGCAACGCTGAACAGCGTTAAGTAAAGTCCCCAATACCCGAGGGGATCAGTAGGAATTATATTGACCCGGGGTCATTCCGACTTCTAGAGTTGGTTTTAGCAGTCGGGGGACGAGAGTGCTAAACGCTCGTTCACCGGCGATCCCGCGTACGAAAGGGGGAGTAGCCATGAGTGTAGCCACCGCAAACCTTCCCGCCCTGCCGTCGTCTCTGACGCCCGAGGGCAATCTCAGCCGTTACCTGTCGGACATCCGGAAGTTTCCCCTGCTGGAACCGCAGGAAGAATTCATGCTGGCCAAGCGTTGGCGCGAGCACGGTGACAGCAAGGCCGCCCATCGCCTGGTCACCAGCCATCTGCGCCTCGTGGCCAAGATCGCCATGGGTTACCGCGGCTACGGCCTGCCGGTCGCCGAGCTGATCTCCGAAGGCAACGTCGGCATGATGCAGGCGGTGAAGCGGTTCGACCCGGACCGCGGCTTCCGTCTGGCGACCTATGCCATGTGGTGGATCCGCGCCTCGATCCAGGAATACATCCTGCACAGCTGGTCTCTCGTGAAGATGGGCACCACGGCGGCGCAGAAGAAGCTGTTCTTCAATCTGCGCAAGCTCAAGGGCCAGATGCAGGCCATCGAGGAGGGCGACCTGACGCCCGAGCAGGTGACCAAGATCGCCACCCGCCTCGGCGTGCCCGAAGAGGAGGTGGTGAACATGAACCGCCGCCTCGCAGCGCCCGATTCGTCGCTCAACGCCCCGGTGAAGGCCGAGGGCGACATGGAGTGGCAGGACTGGCTGGTCGACGATTCGCCCAACCAGGAAGCCCGGCTGGGCGAGAGCCAGGAGCTGGGCCAGCGCAAGGGCATGCTGGCCGCGGCCCTGAAGCAGCTCACCGACCGCGAGCGCCACATCATCGTGGAGCGGCGTCTGGTCGACGAGCCGAAGACGCTCGAGGACCTGTCTTCCAAGTACGGCATCAGTCGCGAGAGGGTGCGCCAGATCGAAGTGCGTGCCTTCGACAAGCTGCAGAAGGCCATGAAGAACATGGTCGTCGAGGCGGCGGCCCGGCCGACGACCCAGCCGGCGCGCGGCTGAGCGACGAGAAACGTTTCGTACGGTAGGCTCCCGGAAACAACCGGGAGCCCGCCATGACGACGTCACCGATCGCTTACGACACCCTGCCGGGCGGAATCGCCCGCATCGTCCTCAACCGGCCCGACACACGCAACGCGCAGGACACGGCGTTCCTCTACGCGCTGAACGAGGCCTTCGACCGCGCCGCTCACGACGACACGGTGAAGGTGATCGTGCTGTCGGCCAACGGCCCGCACTTCTCCTCGGGTCATGACCTGCGCGAGGTCGACGGTCACGGCAACATGACCAGGCACGATACGGTCGGGACCTGGGGCGGCTTCGGCAAGCCCGGCGCCGAAGCCCAGTACGCGCGCGAGCAGGAGATCTACCTCGGGTTCTGCGAGCGCTGGCGAAACATCCCCAAGCCGACGCTGGCGCTGGTCCATGGCAAGGTGATGATCGGCGGGCTGATGCTGATGTGGCCCTGCGACCTCATTGTCTGCTCGGAGGACGCCGAGTTCCTCGACCATTCGGTGGCGATGGGCGTGGGCGGTGCCGAGTTCTTCGCCCATCCCTGGGAGATGGGTATCCGCAAGGCCAAGGAATTCCTGTTCACCGCCGACTGGATCAAGGCGGCCGAGGCGCATCGCCTGGGCATGGTGAACCATGTCGTGCCGCGCGCCGAACTCGAGTCCTTCGGCCTGGCGATGGCCGAGCGCATCGCCCAGAAGCCGCTGTTTGCCCTGAAGCTCGTGAAACAGGCCATCAACGCGGCGCAGGACGCACAGGGCCGGGTCGGCGCCATGCAGACCTCGTTCGCGCTCCACCACCTGGCCCATGCCCACAACATGCTGGCGCACGGCAAGCTGGTCGACCCAACCGGCCTGATGCCGGCCATCAAGAAGCACGAGAAGGCGACCTAGGACGCCAATCCGAAATCCAGAACAAGTTCCTGGCCCGCCGCGTTGTTGCGGCGGCGCTAGCCTATGCTCGGATCGACCACCAGAATGGTCTTGCCCGTTCCGTCACCGGAGAGCGCATACTCAAGCGCTTCGCGGTATTCGCCGAAAGGGAAGGTTCTGCCGACCGGCACGTTGAGTTCGCCCTTCGCGACCCAGGCGAGCAGCTCCTTGAGGTCGCTGGCGGCGGCTTCGGCCTCGAACACGGCGCCGAACTGACGATAGTCTACGCCGACGAGGGCCGCTCCCTTGAGGAGTGGCAAATTCACCGGCAAGGCCGGAATGTCGCCGCCCGCAAAGCCTACAATGAGGTAGCGCCCGCCCCATCCAAGCGACCGGAACGCAGGCTGCAGCAAGGGCCCACTGACCGGATCGAAGACGACGTCGACGCCGTTCGGGGACACTGCCTTCAGCCTCTCCCGCCATCCGTCAACGACTCGGTCGAGGGTCGCTGCTGCACCTGCCTCTTCAACGACGACGCGCTTGTGCGCGGTCGAGGCGACACCGATGACGTTCGCGCCGAGTAACCGACCGACCTGGACTGCAGCCAGTCCGACTCCGCCGGCAGCGCCGATCACCACCAGGGTCTCCCCAGCTTTCAGTGCAGCGCGATCGCGAAGGCCGTGCAGGGCCGTGCCGTAGTTGACACGAAAGCCGGCGGCCTGGTTCATGCTCATCCGGTCAGGTATGCGGCTGACGGCCCGTTCGGGGGCAATCGCGTACTCTGCAAAGCCGCCGCGCGCCTGCGCCAGGACGCGCTCTCCCATTGCGAATCCCGTGACCCCTGGCCCCAGCGCATCCACCAAGCCCGCGATCTCGGCACCGGGCACGTGAGGCAAGGACGGCTTGACCTGGTAGCGGCCCAGCGCAACCAGGGCGTCGACGAAACCGACCCCGCAGGCAGCGACCTTGATACGAACTTCGCCCTCGCCTGGCTGGGGCGCGGGCAGGTCGACCGGGGCATAGTTGTCGATGGAGCTGAGATCAGCGGTCTGTACGGCCTTCATTGAGACGAACCTTCGTTGTTACACACGGTAGCCGATCCGCTCGAAGAACTTCGCGATCTCCGCGGCGGCGAGATCGGGCTGCTCGTAGTGAACGAAGTGGCCGGCCTCCTCCGCGATGCCGGCCTCCACGTTTTCGAAGTAGTTTCCGACGACGTCGATCCAGGCCGACTTCAGGACAGGGTCGTGGCGGCCCCAG
>JBILYJ010000063.1:0-16513 GCA_044377795.1 Reyranella sp.
CTACGACGCCATCGTCGATGCCTGCTGCAAGGCTTGGACTGACCTTCTCGCCACACCGCAAAGGATCGCATCCATCACAAGCCGGCGATGGGCTGAACTGTCATGAGTTCTGTCGCTTGGTATTAGATAGAAAATCCCGTCGTCTCGACCGAAGCGCCGCAGGCGCGGAGTGGAGAGACCTTCTCTCAACAAAAAGCCGGCAAATCGTTGAGAAAAGGTCTCTCCACTCCGCCTCGCTTCGCGAGGCTCCGGTCGAGACGACGGAGTGTTTGCTAATCCTTCTCCGGCACGACGGCGGGCTGGACCGTTTCCTCGACGGTCGCATCGGCATCGGGCTCCACCGGGGCGCTCGACTGCGGCGGCAGCGGGGCGTTGGCCAGGAAGGCCGCGACGACGGCGGCGGTCGCGCGGGGCGCCTCCTCCATCGGGTTGTGGCCGAGATTTTCGAAGATCTCGAGCTTGGCGCCCTTGATGTCCTCCTGGAAGCGGAAGGCATCGGCGACCGGCACCCAGCGGTCCTTGGCTCCCCAGATGATCAGGGTCGGCACGTCGATGCGCCTGAGCGGCGTGGGATCGAGCGGTTCCTGCGTGCGGGCACGTTGCAGGGTCGCCTCGCGGTTGCCGGGGAAGCGCTGCAGATCGGCATAGCGCCTGACCCGCTCGGGCGTCACCAGCGCGGGATCGGCATAGGCCTCGGTGAGCGATCGCCGGACCAGGCCCTCCGGCTTGAAGTAGATTCCGAGGTCGCCGACGAGCGGCGTGCGGGCAAGCCGGGTCGGCAGCGGCGCGTCGCCACCCCGCCGCGGATAGCCGGCGGCATCGACCAGTACGAGCTGGATGACACGGTCGGGCCGCGTCGCCGCGAAGGTCCAGGCGACGGCCGCGCCCAGCGAATGGCCGGCCACGACGACCTTGTCGAGATGCAGGGTGTCGATCAGCACTTCGATGAAGTCGGCATAGGCCTCGACCGTGTATTCGTCGCGCGGCCAGGCGCCGGTCAGGCCATGGCCCGGCAGGTCGACGGAAATGACGCGGGCCTCCTTGCCCAGCTCGCGCGCCCAGCCTTCCCACACGTGCAGCGAGCCGTTCGAGCCGTGAATCAGCACGATCGGCACGCCGTCGGGATTGCCCTGCTCGCGGACATGGGCGTTGACGCCGCCGACATCGACGAAGCGCGAGCGGTCGTTGGCATAGCGCGCGATCAATGTCTCGGGCGGCAGCGACGGCGCGTAGGCCCACATCGCCACGCCCGCGAACATCGCCGCCGCGAACAGCGCATAGAGGGGCCAGCGCCGCGGGGGCGCCTCGTCCCTACGACGCCGCGGGGCCATCACCCGGCCTGTCAGTGGCGTTTTCCTTCGTCTCCGGCGAAGGGTCGGCGTGCAGCGAGAAGTTCACCTTGTCGAGGCCGCGCAGCCTGATTTCGGGCACGGCGGCGGGATTGATGATCTTCTGCTCGATCAGCTTGGCCAGAAGTGCGCGGTTGAGGTCGTTGGTCACGATCAGCCGGTCCTCGAGCCGCGCGACGAACACGAACAGCTCGAACTGGAGGCCGTCGGCCCCGACCTTGGCGAAGCGCACGATCGGCGCCGGGACGCGCAGTACGCGCGCATGCGCCAGCGCCGCCTCGCGCAGGATCGCCTCCATCGCGTCGACGTCCGAGCCGACCGGCACGGTCAGTGCGATCTCGATGCGGCTCGACGTGTCGGAATAGGTGCGGTTCACGACCGGATTCTGCAGGAACAGGCTGTTGGGCACGATGACGTGCGTGCGCTGGAACGTTTCGATTTCCGTCGCCCGGATGTTGATGCGCCGCACGAAGCCCTCGTGGCCGTTCACCGTCACCCAGTCGCCCGCCTTGATCGGCCGCTCGACCAGCAGGATGACACCGGAGATCACGTTGTTGGCGATGTTCTGGAGTCCAAGGCCGATGCCGACCGACAGCGCGCCCAGGACGATGGCCAGGTTGGTGAAATCGACGCCCAGGGCGGCGATGCCCACCAGGATCGCGATCATCACGCCGGCATAGTTGAGGCCGGCATCGATCGACTGGCGCAGCGGCAAGGGCGCGTCGACGGTCGGCAGCACGCGGTCTCGCACGACACTGCGGACGAGACGCGCCAGCAGCATGCACACGAAGAAGGCCACGATCGCCATGCCGACGTTGCCGAGCGAGATGGTGACGCCGCCCACCTTGACGCCCCGCACGAGCTGGCTCAGCCCATCGATCATCGCATCCGTGTCGACGTTCCAGGCCGCCGGAATGGCGATCGCCAGCAGCAGGACCAGGGCGGCGTCGAACAGCAGCAGCACCAGGTACTGGCCGCGCAGCGTGCTGTCCGCGGGCAGCCCGAACGCTCGGCGCACGAAGGTGCCGGAGGGTGAGCCCGGGGCGGCCACGGCGTCCAGGAGATCGTCCGCCAGCTTGTGAAGCAGGAAGGCGATCGCGATCAACAGGCAGGTCGTCGAGATCGCGGTATGCAGGTGCGCGCCCAAGGTCGCATAGCCGATCAGCGAAAAGACGATCGACGACAGCACGGCGATGACCAGCAGCAGTCGCGTCACCGCCCACCAGGTCCCGCCGATCATCGGCGGCAGTTCGGAGCCCTCGGGGCGGTCGGCATGCCAGGCGCGGTTCGACAGGGTCGGCAGGCTGAGCATGGCCACGACGCCCGTCAGCACGACGGCGCCGACCGAGGCGACGGCATCGCGGCCCTCGCCGCGGCTGAGCGCCAGGTAGATGAACTCGAGCGGCAGGCTGATCGAGTAAAGCCGCCTGAGGGCCCGGGACAGGTAGAGGGCACTGTCGTCGCTGAACGGCAGGGCGCGCCATTCGGGACGTGCCGGCGACAGGGCGGCGGCGGTCATGCCGAACACCAGCAGGAGCAGGATGAGCCGCCCCACGGCTTCGGGAATCAGCACGTCGATCGGCGCCGGCGGATTGCCCGCGAGCAGGAGCTTGCCGATCAGCCACACCGCCAGGATGGGGACGAGCACGAGGCCGAGCCCGTCGATGGCGCTGATGATGGTCTGGTCGCGCCGCGCGTCGATGTGCGTGCCGCCCCGGCCGAAGCGGCGGCGCAGCGCGCGCCCGACCCACCACAGCATGATCGTGAGCGCGGCCCACAGGCCGAGCGGCACCAGCTCGGGGCTGCCGGACCTCAGGGTGAGGAAGCCTTCCTGGCTCCAGCTCGCCATGGCACCGGTCAATGTCTTCACCGATGCCATGAACTGCGGCCCGATCTTCTGCCACACGCCGGGCGAGAGCGGAGACGGGTCGCGGCGGAGCAGGGTCCGCAGCACCAGCTCGCTGCGCAGCTTGGTCAGGCGCTCGAGCAGCTGGTCGGCGCGGGCGATCACCACCTCGCATTGCTTGACCCGGCTCTCGGCGACCGTGGCCTGTTCGGTGAGTCTTTCGCGGTCCGCCTTCACGGCATCGCTCTCGGGCGGCGCGTCGGTGCCGGGCTTCAGTTCGAGCGGCGCCAGCAGCTTCTTCGTGTCGGCCAGGTCGTTGCGGGCGAAGGCGGCGGCGGCCATCGCGGCCGTGCGCACGTCGGTCGCCTGCTCGCGCAAACCGTCGATCTCGATCGGCAGAAGGTCGGCCTGCTCGGTGCGGGCGGCGATGCGGTCGAGCTGCCGCCCCCAGAGTTCGACGAGCTGGCTGAAGGGCCGCTGCGGCGGCGGCACGCTCTGGGCGGAAGCCGCTACGCTTGCGAACAGCAGCACGAACCATGCGAGGCGAGCTAGAGACCGCATTCGGTGCGCGATTCCCGGAGACGACGAAGGGCTTTGCAAGGTCACTACCACGGGTGGCCCGGAGCAAGCCACGTCGCAGACGGTCTGGCTGCGCAGAAGGGCGAAATCAGGGCGCCGCTTCGGCGTTGACAGCGTCGTGACGACGCGGAACCTTGCCGCCCGAATGTAAAGGGGAGACGTGAAATGGCCGAAGGCCAAGGATCCGTGGGCGAAATCCGCATCGAGCCCGACCGCCTGCACGGCTTCACCATGGCGATCTGCCGGGCCGACGGCAGTTCCGCCGAAGAGGCGAAGCTCGTTGCCGACCATCTCGTGCTCGCCAACCTGTTCGGCCATGACAGCCACGGCGTGGGCATGATGCCCTCCTACATCCAGAACACGATGAACGGCGCCTGCCGGCGCAATCACCACGCCACGATCGACCGCGACAACGGCGCGGTGATCGTGGTCGACGGTGGCGCCGGGTACGGTCAGGTCATCGCCAAGGAGGCGATGGACATCGGCATCGAGCGGGCGAGGAAGCACGGCGTCTGCGTCGTCGGCCTGAAGAACTCCCACCACATCGGCCGGATCGGTCACTGGGGCGAGCAGTGCGCGCGCGCCGGCATGGTGAGCACGCACTGGGTGAACGTGCACGGCCACAAGTCCCTTGTGGCGCCGTTCGGCGGCGCCGAGGCGCGCTTCACGACCAATCCCTACTGCACGGCCATTCCGCGCAAGGGCCAGGAGCCGATCGTGCTCGACTTCGCGACCAGCCAGGTGGCGATGGGCAAGGTTCGGGTCGCCAACAACAAGCAGATCCAGATGGAGGAAGGCCTCCTGATCGATGCTGCCGGCAAAGCCACCACCGAACCCGGCGTGATGTACAATGCCCCTTACGGCGCCATCCTGCCGTTCGGCCTGCACAAGGGCGGCGGCCTCGCCGTGATCTGCGACCTGCTGGCCGGCGCGCTGACCGGCGGGCGTACGCACAGCCCGCGCACCATCAAGAAGAACGGCACCGACATCATCAACAACATGCTGTCGATCATCATCGATCCCGACTCGATGGGCGGCACCGCCTTCTTCGAGGACGAGGTCGACACCTTCATCGACTGGGTGAAGTCGGCGAAGCCGCAGCCCGGCGTTGCCGAGGTGCTGGTGCCGGGCGAGCCCGAGCGGGCGCGCAAGCTGGACCGCGAGAAGAACGGCGTGCCGATCGACACCACCACCTGGCAGCAGCTCGTGGACACGGCCCGCAAGGTGCGTTTGAACGACACGGATATTCCGCAGATGGCCGGCGCCTGACGCGACCGGATGACAGGAGACCGACCATGGCCAAGATGAAGCTCTATTACTCGCCGGCGTCGCCCTATGCCCGCAAGGTCAGGGTGCTGGCGATCGAGACCGGCCTCGACAAGAAGATGGACCTGGTGAACGTGGCGCTGACTCCGGTGGCGCCCAATGCCGACGTCGACAAGCACAATCCTGTCGGCAAGATTCCGGCGCTGTCGATCAAGAACATGGACCTCTTCGACTCGCCCGTGATCTGCGAGTATCTCGACAGCCAGCACAAGGGCCGCAAGCTGTTCCCGCGCAAGGGCCGCGAGCGCTGGATGGCGCTGCGCCAGCAGGCGATGGCCGACGGGCTGCTCGATGCCGCGCTGCTCGCCCGCTACGAGGGTTTCCTGCGGCCGGAGGAGAAGCGCTGGCCCGACTGGTCGAAGGGCCAGATGAAGAAGATCGACGGGGTGCTCGACCAGCTCGAGGCCGAATCCAAGGCGCTCAAGGGCAAGCCCACGATCGGCACCGTCTCGATCGCCTGCGCGCTGGGCTATCTCGACTTCCGCTTCGGGCATCATGACTGGCGCGCGAAGCGGCCGAAGCTCGCAAAATGGTTCGCCGCCTTCGCCAAGACGCCGTCGATGAAGGCCACGGTTCCGCCGCCGGCCTGAAGTCATGATGACCGCCGACCAGATCATCTCGCGCCTCGGCCTGCAGCCGCATCCCGAGGGTGGCCACTACCGCGAGATGTTCCGTGCCGCCGCCGCAAAGGACGGCCGCGGCGCCAGCACCGCGATCTTCTTCCTGCTGAAGGCCGGTGAGCGCTCGCACTGGCACCGGGTCGATGCCGACGAGGTCTGGCATCACTATGACGGCGCGCCACTCGAGCTTTCGATGAGCGACGACGGGCGCACGACTCGGCACCTGCGTCTCGGCCGCGACTTCGGTCTGGGCGAGACGCCGCAGATCGTCGTGCCGCGCGGTGTCTGGCAGGCGGCGCGGTCGCTCGGCAACTGGACCCTGGTCGGCTGTACGGTCGCGCCAGCGTTCGATTTCGCAGGCTTCGAACTCGCGCCGCCCGGCTGGCAGCCGGGCGTTTAACGCGTTGGGGGCTGGCGCTTCCAGAGCTCGCGCGAGGCCAGCACGGCGCCGACCGTGACCAGCAGCGCCGCGGCGATCAGCGTGCCGGTCGGTTCGGCCAGCCCGAAGATGACCAGGATCGAGGTCGACAGGATGGGCGTCGCGTAGGAAATCGCGCCCAGGGCGCGGATGTCGCCGCGCTTCACGGCGTGGTCCCAGAAGTAGAAGGCCGAGCCCGCCGGGCCCAGGCCCAGCGCCAGTACGGCGAGCCAGGCGGTGCCGCTGGCCGGCCAGACGGTGCGCTCGAAAGCGAGATGGCAGGCGAGCGAGAGCAGGGCCGACGCGGCGCAGAAGGCGGCGATGGCGTCGGTCGGGGTTTCCCCGAAGCGGCGCGACAGGACCGAGTAGATCGACCAGGCGAAGGCGCAGCCCAGGGCCAGCAGGTAGCCCAGCGCATGGCTGTCGGCGAAGCTCAGTCCGCGGCCGAAGGCCAGCAGGGCGACGCCCGAGAAACCCAGCGCGGCGCCGGCGAGATGCGGCCAGTGCAGCCGCTCGCCGGCCAGCGGCGCCGAGAGCAACACGATGAGGAGTGGCCACAGGTAGTTGATCAGGTTGGCCTCGGCCGGCGGCGCGAGCTGCAGCGCGGCGAAATAGAGGGCGTGGTAGCCGAACAGGCCGCCGATCCCGAGCAGCCAGACGGGCGCCGGCCAGCCGACGAGGCCGGCCCAGCCGACCCCGTTGGCCCGGGCGCGGACGATGCCGATGGCGGCGCCGACCGTGAACGTCATCGCCACCATCTGGAAAGGCGGGATCGGTCCGGCCGACACCGAAAGCAGGGCGAGCGAACTCCACAGGCAGATCGAGATCAGGCCGGCCGCCATGGCCCGGCGGCGGACGGCGTCGGCTGTCGTCATCGTGGCCGCATAGAGAACGGGACGGGGATTGTCGAGCAGATGCGCCGACGCCGATTCACGGTTACGATGCCATTGCAGCGGAGCCTGAATGTTCGTTAGGCCGACCAATCCGATCAGTCATCGACTGGCGCGTATCGCCTTCATCCTAGCGACCGTCGGGTCGCTGATCGTAGCCGTTTCCGGGCCTCTCCACCGCTATCTCGGCCTCGACATCGAGGCTGCGATCGCGGTCTTCCGCTACGGATTCTATCTGACGGTGGCCGGCGTCGCGCTGGGACTTGCCACGATCCTTCCTGCTCGACCGGGTGACCGGCGCCGCGGCAGTGTCGCCGCCTTCCTGGCCATCCTGATCGGCGGGGCCGGTGCGTGGGTCCCGCTGCACTGGTTCCTGCATGCGCAGCAGCGCCCTGCCATCAGCGACATCACGACCGACATGGCCACGCCGCCGCCGCTCGTGGCGACGGCACAGTTGCGACGGGGGGCTCCCAATCCGCCGGCCTATCCGAAGGAGAACGCCGCCCTCCAGCGCGCCGCCTTCCCCGACATCGAGCCCGTCCTGCTGGCGGTGCCGCCGGCCGAGGCCTTCAAGCGCGTCGAGCGCGTGGCCGCGGCACTCGGCTGGGAGATCGTGGCGCGGGTCCCGGCGGAGGGTCGCCTGGAAGCCGTCGTGACCAGCCCGTGGTTCGGCTTTCGCGACGACGTCGTCGTCCGCGTTCGCCCCCAGGGGACCGGCAGCCGGATCGACATCCGCTCGAAGAGCCGCAACGGCGAGGCCGATCTCGGCGGCAATGTCGACCGCGTCCGCGCCTTCCTTGTGCGGCTGAAGAGCGAGGGGTGATCTAGGCGATCGGCAGGGTGAAGCCGAAGAGCGTGCCCTGCGCGTTCGATTCGATCAGGGTGATGTCGCCGCCATGCAGGCGCACCAGGTCGCGGGCAATCGCGAGGCCGAGACCCGTGCCGCCCTGCCGGCCGCCGGTGGTGAAGGGCCGGAAGAGCTGTCTGGCCACCGCGGCGGGGACGCCAGGCCCGTTGTCGGCGATTTCGACCAGCAGGAAGCCGCTGCTGCGCCGGGTGCGGATGGTGACGCTCGTCGCGCCGGCCTCGAAGGCATTGCGCCCCAGGTTGACGAACACCCGGTAGAGCAGGTCGCGGTCGCAACGCGCCAGGCCACCGGCGCCGATCTCGTTGACCCAGCTGCGCAGCAGGTTGGGATCCTTGTCCTCCCCCTGTTCCTGCAGCGCGATTCCGACCTCGTCGACGAGGTCGGCAAGATCGACTTCGGCCAGCCGGGGTGAGGGCTTCTCCCGGACATACTCGATGGCGTCGCTGGCCAGGCGGGCGGCACGGTCGATCGTATTGAGGATGGTGGGCGCGAGCGCGCGCGTGCGCTCGTCGTTGCTGCGCGCCAGGCGATCCGACAGCAGTCGCGCGGTCGAGAGCATGTTGCGCAGGTCGTGGTTGATCTTGTTGGTCGCCGCACCGACCTCGGCAAGGCGCGACTTCTGGCGCAGCGAGGTGCGCAGCTCGCGCTGCAGGATCTGGAACTCGCGGTCGACCACACCGATCTCGTCGTTGCGTCGCACCGGGGCGCGGTCGGCGCCGGCCTCTTCCGGCGCGCGGCGAAAGTCGATCATGGCACGGGAGAGGTCCTGCAGCGGCCGGATGACCAGCCAGCGCAGCGCAAGATAGAGCAGGGCGGCGGTGAACAGCGCGATGATGATCGACAGGACGAGGATGCGGCTCGTGTAGCCGTACATCGCGGCGCGCATCGGTGCTTCGTCGACGACGATCCAGACCATGGCGCCCGGCATCCGCATCGATTCGCCGCCCACCCGGATGTAGGGCGAGCCCTCCCGCACCATCGCTTCCAGCGCGTCCCAGATCAGGCCAAGCGCTCCACGATCCTTCAGGTTGAAGCCCGGCATCTCGGGCCGCGGCTCGATGTTCATCAGCGCACGCTTGGGCTTGTTCGGCTCGACCAGCACGACCGCCTCGACGCGGGCGTGCGCCAGCAGCGAGCCCTTCACCTGTTCGGTCACCATGTTGTCGGGCGTGGCGTCGAGGGCGAGCGCCGCCAGGGTGCCGCTCTCGATCAGTTGCTCAAGATAGACCAGCCGGTAGCGTGCGATCGAGGGCAGGAAGATCGCGACCTCGGCCGTCATCACGGCGACGATGACGAGGCCCAGAATGCGCCACGACAGGCCGAAGGTCGCGGTCCGCCGGCGCGCGGGACGCGCGGTGTCTGCCGGCAGGGTGACGTCGGCGCTCATCGAATGCTTCTACCAGACCGGCAATCGCGCGAGAAACCGCACGAGGAACCGGGTGCGGGAGCCGAACAGGGCTTCGGTGTAATAGCTCCCGGCGGCCCGCTTGGCGGTCTCGCCGAGCGTCGGATAGGGCGGCACGAAGCTCGCCAGGGTCGAGATCTTCAGGCGGCCGGACAGGGCCAGGCACCAGCTCTGGATCAACTCGCCGGCCTGCGGTCCCGCGATGCCCGCCCCCAATACGCGGCCGCGTCCGTCGGTCACCACCTTCACCAGTCCGTCGGTTTCGCGCTCGGTCTGGGCGCGATCGTTCTCGGCGAAGGTCCAGCGCAGCACCTTGATGCCGTCGCCGTGCTTCGCCCGCGCGTCGCGCTCGTTGAGGCCGACCTGCGCCAGTTCGGGATCGGTATAGGTCGCCCAGGGCACGATGCCCGGATCGAGCTTCGCCGGGGCGCGGAACAGGGCGCCGCGGATGAACAGCGAGGCCTCGTGGCCCGCCATGTGGGTGAAGGCATAGCGGCCGTTGCAGTCGCCGATCGCCCAGACGTTGCGGTTGGAGGTGCGCAGCGAGTCGTCGACCGTGATGCCGCGCTTGTCGTGGGCAACACCGGCCTTTGCGAGATCGAGGCCGTCGGTCGTCGGCGCGCGACCGGCCGCCACCAGAAGGTGCGAGCCCTCGAGGCGACCGCCCTCCTCGAGCACGGCCGCGATTCCGCCCGATGTGCGCTCGATGCGTGCGACCCTTGTCTTCTCGTGCAGCTGCACGCCTTCGCGGCGCAGGCGGGCGACGACGATCGCGGCGAGTTCGGGATCGTCCTTGGCCAGGCAGGTTGCCGCTTCCAGCACGGTCACGCGCGCGCCGAGGCGCCGGAAGGCCTGCGCCATCTCGAGCCCGATCGGGCCGCCCCCCAGCACCACGAGGTGCGACGGCAGCGTACGATTGGCGAAGATCGTCTCGTTGGTGAAGTGCGGCACCGCGTCGAGGCCCGGCACGGGCGGCAGGGTGGGACGCGAGCCCGTCGCGAGCACGATGCGCTTGCTGCGGATGCGGTGGAGCCCGGCCTGCAATTCGGTGCGGCCGGTGAAGTGTGCCTCCTCCTGCAGGACGCGCACGCCGAGCTTTTCGAACCGCTCGACCGAGTCGTTGGGCGCGATGGCGGCGACCACGCCGGCGACGTGATCCATCACCTTGCCGAAATCGACCGTGGGTTCTACCGGCGCGATGCCGAAGGCCGCGCCGCTGCGTTGCGCCTGCGCCATGCGGGCGGCCGCGATCAGCGCTTTCGAGGGTACGCAGCCGAAGTTGAGGCAGTCGCCACCCATCAACGCGCGCTCGATCAGCACGACGTCGAGACCGAGTTGCGCGGCGCCGGCCGCGACCACCAGCCCGGCAGAGCCGCCGCCGACCACGCAGACGTCGGGGGTGAGCAGGCTCATTTCAGGCCGGGGGCTGCCGGCGCAGGCGGGCGAAGACGACCGGCAGAAGCGCCAGCGCGGCCAGCCCGAGGAGCGGCAGCAGGATGTGCCATTCGAAGATGATGCCGAGATTGGGCTGCTCGCCGCGCTTCAGCACCGCCCCGAGGCCCGCCCCGACGCTCGCATAGACGATCGACGCCGGCACGATGCCCAGCAACGTCGCCAGCGCGTAGCGCTTGAGCTGCATGCCGAGGAGCGCCGGGACGATGTTGATCAGCCAGAAGGGAAAGACCGGGACGAGCCTGAGAAACAGGAGGTAACTGAAATCGTTGTGCCGGAACCCCTCCTCGAGACGCGCCAGCGTCGCGCCGGCGCGGGCCCGGAAGAGGTCACGAAAGGCGTAGCGCGCGGCCAGGAATACGGCGATCGATCCCAGCGTGGCGGCGACCACCGACAGGCCGGCGCCGGTCCAGGTGCCGAACAGGAAGCCGCCCACCGGCGTCGCCACCACGGCGACGGGCAGGGAGAAAGCGACCATGAAGGCATAGGCCAGCACGAAGGTCAGGCCGGCGAGCAGACGATGCGTGGCGACCCATGCCGTCAGCGTGGCCTTGTGGCGGGCCAGCATCTCGAACGAAAAATAGCGCTCAAGCCCGAGCAGCAGGAAGATCGCCAGTCCTGCCAGCAGGATCGCCACTGGCAGCAGCCGGCGCAGTGTCGATGTGTTCATCTGGCCCTTCGTCTCGCCCCGTCTCGATATTGACCCTGTGGCGACGATCCACAAAGCACATGCTGTCACGCCTGAGTGACTATCGGGCAGGGACCGGAAGACCAGGCTCCGTCGCGGCGAAGCTCGGGCGCACGCCGAGCCGTCGCCACCAGGCGGCGAGCCGGGGGCGTGCGGCCAGCAGCTCCGCCCCGCGCGGGGACTGCGCGAAGTAGGCGACCGTCGCCCCCAGATGAAAGTCGGCGAGCGAGATGTCGGGGCCTGTCAGCCAGGAATCCGCCGCGGCCAGGGCCTCCAGCGCGTCGAGCACCTTGGCGGCAGCCTCGAGACCCTTCTCCAGCTCCGCGGCATCGCTCGCCGTGCCCATATGGGGCCGAACGACATCGTGGACGAAGACCTGCCGGACCAGCGGCCAGTAGGCATAGGCGTCGACCACGCCCATGATCTGGTCCATGCGCGCGAGCCGCTTCGGGTCGGCTGGCTGGAGGGCCGGACCGGGAAAGGCGCGATCGACGTATCGGGTGATGGCGCCTGTTTCGTAGAGGGCGAAGCCGTCGTGAACGAGGGTCGGCACCCGGCCGAACGGGTGCAGCGCGCGATAGTCGGCCGGGACGTCGGTCGCGAACGGGTTCACTTCGACCTGCTCGTAGGCCAGGCCCTTCTCCTTCAGCACCAGACGGGCGATGCGGACATAGACGCTGTAGCGGTAGCCATGAAGAATGAGGGCCATAGGGCATCCTAGCCCTCGTTGACTCTGAAGGGTCACACGCTTATTACCCTCGCCCACGGAATTCGCCCCCGATGCACCGCGCGGGGGCATTGTTGTGTTTTAAGGAGTTGCGTCATGAAACGCACCTATCAGCCGAGCAAGCTGGTCCGCGCCCGTCGGCACGGCTTCCGGTCCCGTATGGCGACCGTCGGTGGCCGCAAGGTCATCGCGAACCGCCGTCGGTCCGGCCGCAAGCGTCTGTCGGCTTAGTCCTATTGGCTGCGGCGCGCCTCGGGCGTCTGCCGAATCGTAGCGACTTCCTGCGCGTCCAGGCTGGGCGGCGATGCGCCATGCCTGGATTCGTGCTGCAGACGGCGCCCGTTCCCGCGGAACTCGCCGGTCCCGCCATCCGGGTCGGCTTCACCGTCAGCCGCAAGGTCGGCAATGCCGTGGTGCGCAACCGGGTCCGCCGCCGCTTGCGCGAGATCGCGCGCCAGATCATTCCGCAATCGGCCAGGGCCGACCATGACTATGTGCTGGTCGGTCGCCAGGGTGCCCTCGGCCGCGATTTCCTCGCGATGCGGGCCGAGTTGCAGGAGGCCCTGCGGCGCCTCAAGGCGCTCGCCACCCCCCCTAGCGACGCCATGACTTGCATTGGCAGCTTGCGCCGGGGCGCTTAAATCGCCAGTTTCCGGGCCGCATGATGTCCAAGGTCCTGCGCGGCGCGATTCGCTTCTACCAGCTCACGCTCGCCTACTTCTTCGTCGGAGCCTGCCGCTACGAGCCCTCGTGCTCGGCTTACGCGGTCGAGGCGCTGTCGAAGCATGGCGCGGCGCGGGGAAGCTGGCTCGCCGCCCGTAGACTGTGTCGCTGCGGCCCCTGGGGCGGCGGCGGCTACGATCCCGTTCCGCCGGTCGCCGCCAACTCGCGCGCGCCGCTTACCTGCCACCCCGCCCGGCGCTCCTGACGCGCCACGAAAGATCGCCGACCAATGGATCAGAAGAATTTTATCGTCGCCATCGTCCTTTCGGTGCTGATCATCCTGGGCTGGCAGGTGGCGTTCCCGCCGTCCAAGCAGGCGACCAATACTACCCAGCAGCAGGCGACGACGCAGTCCGGCGCCCCCGCCGCTCCGACTGGACAGCCGGGCGCTCCCGGTACGCAACCCGGTCCTGGCGCCGCGCCGACGCAGCAGCGGGTGGTTGGCCGCAGCGAGGCCGTTGCGCTCACGCCGCGTGTCACGTTCAACACCGCCGAACTCACCGGCTCGATCTCGCTCAAGGGTGCGCGCATCGACGACGTGCAGCTCGTGAAGTACCGCGAGACCATCGATCCCAAGAGCCCGCCGGTGCCCGTGCTGTCGCCGGTCGGCAGCGCGCATCCCTACTACGCCGAATTCGGCTGGTCCTCGTCCGATGCCGCGATCAAGGTTCCCGGCCCCGAAACGGTGTGGACCTCGGACTCGCCGACACTGGCGCCCGGCAAGCCGGTCAAGCTGACCTGGGACAATGGTGAAGGGCTGGTATTCGGTCTCACGGTTTCGATCGACGAGTTCTTCATGTTCGAAGTGAAGCAGAGCGTCGAGAACAAGACCGACAAGCCGGTGACCCTTTTCCCGTGGAGCCTCATCGTCCGCTACGGCGAGCCGACCTATGAGGGCATGTACATCCTCCACGAGGGTCCGTACGGCGTGTTCAACGGCACGCTGAAGGAATTCAGCTATTCCGACTTCAAGGGCAACAAGCAGCAGAAGATCGCTACGACGGGCGGCTGGGTCGGCATCACCGACAAGTACTGGATGTCCGTGCTGGTGCCCGACCAGAAATCCAAGGTCGACGTCTCGATCAAGCAGACCGGCGCGGGCGCCGATGTGAAATACCAGATCGACCATGTCGCGAGCGGAGTCACGGTTGCTCCCGGTGCCAGTGTCACGACGGATGCCAAGCTGTTCGCCGGCGCGAAGATCGTGCGGGTGATTTCCGACTATGAAAGCAAGTACGGCATCGAGAAGTTCGACCTCACGATCGACTGGGGCTGGTTCTGGTTCTTCACCAAGCCGCTGTTCTGGCTGCTCGAGTGGCTCTACGTGCATCTCGGCAATTTCGGCCTGTCGATCCTGGTGCTGACCGTGATCGTGAAGGCGGTGTTCTTCCCGCTGGCCAACAAGTCCTATGCGGCGATGAGCAAGATGAAGCGGCTCCAGCCCGAGATGGAGAAGCTCAAGGAGCGCTATGGCGAGGACCGCCAGCGCATGAACCAGGAGCTGATGCAGCTCTATCGCCGCGAGAAGGTGAACCCGGCGGCGGGCTGCCTGCCCATCCTCGTGCAGATCCCGGTGTTCTTCGCGCTCTACAAGGTGCTCTACACCACCATCGAGATGCGCCATCAGCCGTTCTACGGCTGGATCAAGGACCTGTCCGCGCCCGATCCGCTCACGATCCTGACCGGCTTCGGCCTGTTTCCGTGGGACGTCCCGTCGTTCCTGCACTTCTTCAACATCGGCATCTGGCCCATGATCATGGGCGTCACGATGTACCTGCAGCAGAAGCTGAACCCGCAGCCGACCGATCCGGTGCAGGCGCGCGTGTTCCAGTTCCTGCCGATCCTGTTCACCTTCATGCTGGCGCCCTTCGCCGCCGGCCTGGTGATCTACTGGGCGTGGAGCAACACGCTCTCGATCGCGCAGCAGTACATGATCATGCGCCGCCACGGCGCGCCGATCGGCAACAAGGCCGTGGTGACCACACCCGCCCCGGCGCCTGCCGCCCCCGACAACAAGAAGGGCGGCAAGGGATCCGGTAAGAAGAACTGATGCCGGACAAGTCACCCGACGCGATCGACGAGGGGCATTCGCCGGCCGAGATCGAGGCGGCGCGCAAGCTCTTCGCCGGCCCCTGCGACTTCGTCTCGGGCGCCGCGTCGATCGAATCGCTGCCTGGCATTTCGCTGCCGGAAGTGGCCTTCGCCGGACGCTCCAACGTCGGCAAGTCGAGTCTGGTGAACGCCCTCACCGGCCGGCGCACCCTGGCGCGCGTGTCGGCCAACCCTGGCCATACGCGACAGGTCAATTTCTTCAACCTGGCCGACCGGCTGATGCTGGTCGACCTGCCGGGCTATGGCTTCGCCAAGGTCTCGCGGTCGATGAAGGAAACGTGGCAGGACCTCGCCTCGGCCTATTTGCGCGGTCGCCCGACTCTGATGCGCATCTACCTGCTGATCGACGGCCGGCACGGCGTGAAGGAAAGCGACCGCGAGACGATGCGCAACCTCGACAGCGCCGCCGTCTCCTACCAGCTCCTGCTTACCAAGACCGACTACTTGCGCGCGGCCGACCTGCCGCGTGCCGTCAAGGCTGCCGAGGCCATCGCCCGCAAGCATGGCGCCGCCCATCCCGAGGTCCTGCCAACCAGTAGCGAGACCGGCTTCGGCATTCCCGAACTGCGCGCGGACATCGTGGCCGTCGCGCAGGTTTAGAGTCTCTGCGACCAAAACAAGTTACCTCACCCTGAGGAGCGGCCGCAGGCCGCGTCTCGAAGGGTGGGTTACAGACGGGGTGCTTGTGTACACCCTTCGAGACGCACTCCTACGGAGCGCTCCTCAGGGTGAGGTGGTTGTTGAAGGCTCAATCCAAGCTACGCCGCGTCGTGGAAGATCAGGCCGAGCGTGAAGCGTTCGCCGGTGCGCAGGCTCGAAACGCCGTGGCGCAGGGCGGTGCGGTGCCAGCCGCGGACGCCCTTCGCCGGCCGCTCGTTCACGGCGAAGATCGCGGCATCGCCCTGTTCCAGCGGTACGACCTCGCCGCGTGACTGCATGCGCGCGCGCTGCTCGACCAGCATGAACTCGCCGCCGGTGAAGTCGCGGCCCGGCGCGCTCAGCAGCACGACGACCTGCAGCGGAAAGACCATCTCGCCGTAGAGATCGCGGTGCAGGCAGTTGTAGTCGCCCGGCCCGTAGCGCAGCAGGAGCGGCGTCGGTCGCGTCTGGCCGGCCTCGTGGCATTCGCGCAACCAGTCCTTCAGGTTGGGCGGGAAGCGCCTGGGTCGCCCTAGCCGTTCGTTCCACTGATTGGCTACTCTGGCCAGCTCGGGATAGAGCGCCTGGCGCAGCCGCTCGACGGGCGGGGGCAGATCGTAGGCGAAATACTGGTACTCGCCCTGCCCGTAGCCATGGCGCTGCATGACAATATGTTTACGGAACCGCCCCGGCTCGGGCCACAGCGCGGCCAGCGCGCGGCATTCTTCGGGGCCGATCAGGCGGCGCTCCACGGTGAAGCCGCGATCGGCCAGGGTTTCGCTGTCTAGAAGATGGGAAGCTGCCATGCGGACATCCTGACGCGGCAGGGCCGGTTCTTCTATCCGCCGCCCGCCTGATATATTATGCGCCT
>JBILYJ010000478.1:0-4332 GCA_044377795.1 Reyranella sp.
AGGGCAGCGTTATATGGAATTGTCTGCGATCCGCGTGTCCAACCTGCGCAAGGTGTATGGCGAGATCGTCGCGGTCGACGACCTGAGCTTCTCGGCGCCGCGCGGCGCCGTGCTGGGACTGCTGGGCGGCAACGGGGCGGGCAAGACCACCACAATCGCCATGCTGCTCGGATTGCTGGAGCCGACGGCCGGCAGAATCGAGATCCTCGGCATCGACATGCTGCGGCGACGCTATGCGGCGCTGCCGCGCATGAATTTCTCCTCGCCCTATGTCGACCTGCCGCATCGCCTGACGGTGCGCCAGAACCTGCAATTCTATGGCCGACTCTATGGCGTCAAGGACCTCCGTCACCGCATCGAGGAGATTGCCGAACACATGCAGGTCTCGGCGTTCCTCGATCGCCCGGCGGGCAAGCTCTCGGCCGGCCAGAAGACGCGCGTGGCGCTGGCCAAGGCGCTGATCAACCGGCCCGACGTGCTGCTGCTCGACGAGCCGACGGCCTCGCTCGACCCGGACACCGCCGACTGGGTGCGCGGCTATCTCGAAACCTACCAGCGCGAAACCCACGCCACGATCCTGCTGGCCTCGCACAACATGGCCGAGGTCGAACGGCTGTGCGACGACGTGATCCTGCTGCAGGCCGGCAAGGTCTTCGAGCGTGGCAGCCCACGCGAGCTGCTCGAGCGGTTCGGCCGCGAGGACATGGAGGAGGTGTTCCTCGACATGGCGCGCGGCAGGGGACGCGGGCTCGATGCCCTGAAGGGCGAAGGAGATGCGCCATGAGCGGCTCCTTCAACCGCATCTACGCCCTCGTGCTGCGCCACATCTATCTCTGGCGCAGCTCGGTGATGCGCCTGGTCGATTCGATCTACTGGCCGGCCGTGCAGATGGTGATGTGGGGCTTCATGACCCAGTACCTGCTGCCGCAGGCCTCGTTCGTGGCGCAGGCTGCCGGCGTGCTCCTGTCAGGGCTGCTGCTCTGGGAGGTCGTGGTGCGCGGCAACCTCTCGCTCTCGATCGCCTTCCTGGAGGAGATCTGGTCGCGCAATCTCGGCCATCTCTTCGTCAGTCCCATCCGCTCCTGGGAGCTGGCCGCCGGCATCATCATCGCATCGCTGCTGCGCACCCTGCTGGGCATGATCCCGGTGTCGCTGATGGCCTGGGCGTTCTTCGGCTACTCGATCTACACGCTCGGCCTGCCGCTGCTGGCCTTCTTCGTGATCCTGCAGATGTTCTCCTGGTCGATCGGGCTCGCCATGTCGGGCCTGGTCATGCGGGTGGGGCAGAGCGCGGAGAGCTTCGCCTGGGCGGCCGTCTTCGTGCTGATGCCGGTGAGTGGGGTCTACTATCCGATCTCGGTGCTGCCGAACTGGCTGCAGGTCGTCGCCTGGGGATTGCCGCCGGCCTATGTCTTCGAGGGCATGCGCTCCATCATGCTGGAGAAGACGGTCCATTGGGACATGCTGGCCGTCGCCTTCGGGCTGTCGGCAGTCTATCTGGTGATCGGGTTCCAGGTGTTCCAGTGGTTCTTCCGCTCCTCGCGCCGGGCCGGTTCACTCCTCGGTCAGGGTGAGTAGAATAGGCCCGTTTCCGGAGGTGAGTGATGTTCAAGCACGTGATGGTTCCCGCTGTTCTTTCGCTCGCCGCCGCAGGGTGTTCGACCGTCGACAAGTTGGGCAGCGAGCCGATTGCGCCGCCCAAGCCGGTGCCGGCGTGGTCGAGCGTCTACACCGTGCCGTATGATGCGATGGTGACGTGCCTCGCGGCTCCGGCCGCGAGCGGCTTCGTCGTAAACATCGAGCCTTCGTCGGCGCCCGGCACGACGACGGTCCTCTACGTGCCGCAGAGTGCTCCCCAGGCGGAGTCGCGCTACGTCGTGAAGCGCGTGCCCGACGGCACGATCCAGGTCGACTGGATCCGCATCGGCACGGTGGGCGGTCTCGACTGGCTCGATGTCCAGGCTCGGCAGCGCGCCAATCGCTGTGGCGGGATCGGCTAGCTACCGGGCGTTCAGCACGGCGGTACAGGCCGCCGGCAGCTTGGGCCGATAGGGCTTGGAAGGCGTGGTCGGGGGTACCAGCGGCGCCTTGCGGAACCACGACTCGAGCGCTTCGCCGCACCCGTCGTCATGCGCATAGTCGGCCTGCGGCTGGCACTGCGGATTGCCGGGGGGACAGTAGAGACGGATGTGGAAATGCGAGTCGTGCCCGAACCAGGGCACGAGCTTGCGCAGCCAGGAACGGTCGTCGCCGGCGGTCTGGCAGAGCCGCTGCTTGATCCATTTGTTCACGAAAATGCGGTCGAGACTCGGCATCAGCGCCGCCGTCTTCAGCAGCAGCACATGCTGCTCGTTGAAGACTGTTTCGTCGATGCCGCTGTCGTCGGCCTTCACCAGCGAACGCAGGCGCGGGCTTTCGCGGTCCGCGGGCGCGCGGCGCGCACCGGGCTGGCGTTCGAACCAGATGTCGGCGTCGAGGCCGTTCTGGTGGCTGGCGTGGCCGAAGGAGGCGGGACCGCCGCGCGGCTGGCCGATGTCGCCGATATAGAGATGGGCCTGGCCGGCGGCCCGCATCTTCTCCGACAGGGTCTTGATGAAGTCGATGGTGACGGGCTGGCCCCAATAGCGATTGCGACTGACCCTGATGGCCTCGTAGCCCGGACCCTCCAGCGGCAGCGCCTGCGCCCCCTGGAGGCAGCCTGCGGTATAGAAGCCGATCGACTGCGTCGGACCAGGTGCGGGCGTCTGGATCGTGGCCCAGTCGTCGGCGCGGACCGCGTTCGTCATGAAAAGGAGAGCCGCGAGCAGCGGAACCGCGAAGCGCATCATCTTGTTGGCACTAGGAAGCATCGCAAAAAGCCCGTATTTATTGGGTTTTGTGGGGTCATGAGTGGTCAGAAAAGGTACCTTTATGCCCCTAGAGTGCGCAACGAGTGCGCAACGGGGAGAAACGGGACGCAAGGCGGGCTGGAGGCACTATACCACCATATCTAGTCCGCTAGTCTCACGGTCATGCCCAAGGAGGGGCGACCATGACCGACCAAGTAGAAGCCCCGCGCGTGCCTGTCCAGTGGGGCGCTGAAATCAAGAAGCTCCGCACCGAACAGAAGATATTGCAGCGCAAGTTGGCCAAGCTGGCGGGTGTTGACCGCGCGTCCCTGCGACGGTTCGAGGAGGGGGAGTCGCGCGGCAACATCGACCTTGTGGAACGTCTGGCCGAAGTCCTCGGCTACGAGTTCGAGCTGATGTACCGAGGCTTCCCCGGTGGCTTCTCCATGCCGCCAGTCGTGCCTCAGCTCGTGGCTCCCGTGGTCGTGTACGCGTGTTGCACGACGCTCCTTGCTGAAGCGGAGGCCTTGGCATAATCTCGAAATGCATCGAGATGGGAGTTGTCGCTCTCGCCAACCTGCCTCCCGGGCAAGGTGGTTTCCCGAAAGGGGATGCGGCCAGTTGGCAACAAAACGGGTCGTCGAGCGCGTGCAGCCCTCCTTGGTGCGGAACCAACGGAGGGCTTTTCATGTCTAGTGGTCCAACGACGCCGGCATCTCCCGGCAATCCGCCCTGGAGCAGCCGGTCTCGTCCCGTTCTGGTCGGAGGGGGCAAGCGGATCACGGCTGAAGACGTGGCCCGCATGTTCAAGGCGCTGACGGGCAAGGACCCTACGCCCGAGGAGCTGGCCAATTCTCAGAAGAAGCTCGACGAGGCCTACGCGCGGTTGGCTGCTCCTGAGCAGGACACGCCTGACCCCGTGCAACCGATTGCGCAAGAGACGCTGACCTGAAGTTCGGGTGTGAGCGCGTGGCACCCGGCGTATCTGCGTCTTGGGCGAACGCTGGACGGCTGCGCGTGGCGCTACGGGCAGTTCTGCCGGCGCTATCGCCCCGAGGCGAAGGAGCAGCGACGGTCGGGCTGGGGCGGGTGGCGGTTGTGGCGCGAGATCGAGGGCGGCTGCGGCCGGCGGACAGGCCGATCTGTTTGGCGCGTCGGGTGCCAGGCATCGCGGGGGAGGTCCGGGGGCGAAACGGGCCCGCCCGGTGGCGGTCCTGCGGCCTGGCGTGCTGCGCGAGGTCGAGCCCTTCCTGCGGGTAAACGCCCCGGCGGGCGGGTCTTTTGCCTGACCTCGGGGCTGCCGCCGACGCGCGCAGGAAGGATGCACAAACCGCTTTTGGCAGGGGGGCAACAGTGGCTATGATGAGCCACCGGTGGCTATAATCATTCCTCCGGTAGCTGACCGCTGACGCTGCTGCGCCCTCCTGCTTCATGCGGCGGGAGGGCCGGGAGCAGCAGCTCTGCTTTCTGAAACTGCACCCTGCACAGGAGGACGAGATGACGG
>JBILYJ010000479.1:0-4314 GCA_044377795.1 Reyranella sp.
CTCGAAGCCGATCGAACTCGCTGCCGCCGAGACAACCCCGCCGCCCAGTTCGGACGACATCGCGAGGCTCATGCCGGCGCAGCCCGAGCCGCCGAAGCCGATCCAGATCGCCGCGGCCGCACCGCCGCCGCCGCCCACCTCGGCCGACATCAGGAAGCTGATGCCGCCACCGCCTGCACCGCCGAAGCCGATCCAGATCGCCGCGACCGCACCGCCACCGCCGCCGCCCACGTCGGCCAACATCAGGAAGCTGATGCCGCCACCGCCTGCACCGCCAAAGCCGATCCAGATCGCCGCGGCCGCGCCGCCGCCGCCGCCCACCTCGGCCGACATCCGCAAGGCAGCGCCCGTGGATCCCGATGCGTGGCCCGCGACCTCAGCCGCTCAGGTCAGCGCCATCCAGGCGCTGCTGCGCGAGATGCGGTTCTACGAAAGCGCACCCGATGGCCGCACCGGCCCGGCGACGCGCGCGGCAATCCGCGAATACGAGGGGCTGGCCGGGCTCAAGGTCACGGGCAAGGCGAGCCGGGAGTTGTTCGATTCGCTGAAGGAAATGCAGCTCCTGATGAAGCCCAAGCCGAAGGACGGCTCAAACTAGGCGGCCCGCGTGCCGCCACCACGACGCAGGAATAAGCGACGCGGCGCGCTGCGCATCCTCGATCGTTCCATAAAGACCAAAACAGGTCGCCCCGCTGCCGCTCATCGCGACATGGGCGACGCCATCGCTGCCCGTAAGCCGGTCGAGGACAGCGGCGATTTCCGGCTGCAGCGAGATCGCCGCCGCGGTCAGGTCGTTGCCGCGTCGCGCGAGATCCTCGGCCAATGCGACAAGGTCCGGCCAGCCGTCGCCGATCGGTTGGGCTGCCGAGAAGCTTCCTCGCCGCGCGCCGAAGACAGCGGGCGTGGGCAGCGCGACGCCGGGGTTGACCAGCAGGATGGCGCAGGCCGGCAAGGCCGGCGCCGGCGCAAGACGCTCGCCGATGCCCGAGGCCAGGGCGGGCCGGCCGGCGAGGCACATCGGCACGTCGGCGCCCAGAGTCGCTGCAAGATCGAACAGCTCCTCCTGTGGCATCGCGACACGCCACAGCTCGACCAGCGCGAGCAGGGTCGCTGCAGCATCGGCCGATCCACCGCCGAGCCCAGCGGCCACGGGGATACGCTTGGTGAGACGAATTGCGGCGCGCGGCGCCACGCCGGCGCGGCCCGCCAGCAGGCGGGCAGCCTTCAGCACCAGGTTGTCGGGATCGCCTTCGAGGGAAGCCGCGACAGGTCCCACGATCTCGAGGGACAGGCCGGAGGCAGGCGCGACCTCTATCTCGTCGGCGAGATCGGTGAAGGCGACCAGCGAATCGAGCAGGTGGTAGCCATCGGCGCGGCGTCCGACGACGTTCAACCAGAGATTGACCTTGGCTCGCGCGAGCGGCACGCCTCCTGCCCTTCGATCAGCCGCCCTGCTTGGAGTCGGCAGCCTTCTCGTAGACGGTCGGCTTGTCGTTCGACGGGTTCAGCCCGTTGGCGATCTTGTCCTGGATGACCGGCACACGATCCTTCTCGGGCTTCTGGTGCAGCGCGCGCTCCCATTGGAAACGCGCCTCGCGACGGCGGCCGACATGCCAGTAGGCGTCGCCGAGGTGATCGGTGATCGTCGAGTCGTCGCCCTTCTGCTCGGTAGCGCGCTCCAGCCACTCCACCGCCTTCTCGTACTGGCCGAGCCGGTAATAGGCCCAGCCGACGCTGTCGGTGATGGAACCGTCGTCCGGCCGCAGCTCGGTCGCGCGCTCCAGCATCTTCATGCCTTCCTGCAGGTGCAGGCCCTGGTCGATCCAGCTGTAGCCGAGATAGTTCAGCACGTACGGCTGCTCGGGCGAGAGCTCGAGCGCCTTCTTCATGTCGGCCTCGGCCTTCGGCCAGTTCTTGGTGCGCTCGAGCACGATGCCGCGGCCGAAATAGACCTGCCAGTGGCGCTCGTCGGGCGTGCCCAGCCGGGAGATCGCCGTGTCGTAGGCAGCGACCGCTTCGGCGAAACGATCCTTGCCGCGCAGCAGGTCGGCCAGGGTCAGCGCCGCGTCGATGCGATCGGGCTTCTCGGCCACCAGCGTCTTGAGGCGGGCGACAGCCTGGTCGAACTTGTCTTCCTGGGCGTCGAGCGCCGCGGTCCGCAGCCTCGCCTGCCAGTAGAGCGGCGAGTTCGGGCCGATCTTGCCCAGGGCGGCGACCGCCTTGGGGATCTGGTTGAACTGCTCGTACAGCCCCGCGATCATCAGCCAAGCGAAATCCTGGTCCGGCTTCAGCGAGGTGGCGAGCTGGTAGAAGATCAGCGCCAGATCGGTGCGCTGGTTGCGTGGATCGGAAGCGAGGATGCCGCCGATGTCGAACAGGATCTCGGCGATGCCCGAGGCCGGGGTCGGCGGCTTGGGCATCGGCGCATTCGGCCCCATCAGCCCGTCCATGACGACGGAGTCGCTGTAGCGCGTGCCGTAGGTCCTCAGGATCTCGCGCGCTTCGGCGTCCTTGCCGAGACGCCGCAGCCCTTCGGCGACCGAGATCGTGGTGCGAAGCCCGTTGCGGTCGATCGACATGGCGCGCCGGTACTTCGCCTCGGCGGCGGCCTTGTCGCCTGCCATCTCGTCGATCTGTCCCTCGATCACCAGCGATGGCGCCTCGGCGCGCTCGCCGGCCGCGGGCTTCAAACGCACGAGCAGGGCACGCGCCGCCGAGAAATCCTTCTCGCCGGCCTTCAGCCACGCCATCACGTATTCGCGCAGCGTGCCCAGCTGATTTTCGGTGCCGATCTTGGTGAGCTGCTGTTCCGCGGCCTTGTATTCACCTTTCTTGATGGCCTGGATCGCCATCACGAGATTCGCGAAGCCATCGCCCGGCCGTGTGGCCAGCACCGCCGGAGCGAGTTCGGCCGCCGAATCGATCCGGCCGGCATACATGCGCAGGCGGAAGACGGCATAGATCAGTTCGGGATCGAGCGGCGTCAGCGCCAGCGCCTGATCCATCTGGTCGGCAGCGGCGTCGTAATCGTGATCCTGCTCGCCGACGCGGGCGGCGAGATAGCGGCCTTGCAGCGAGATCGGCGCCAGGCGCTGGCCGGGCTGGACCGCCGGCGCCCGGTTCGCCGGGGGCTTGGCGCCGCCCTGGGGCGCCGGGACCTGCTGGGCCTGACCGGAGAGAGGGAGAGCGAACAGCAGCGCTGCGGACAGCAGCGCGAAGGAGGTGCGGTTCATACGGCTCACATGTTGGGATAGTTGGGACCGCCACCGCCTTCGGGGACGCTCCAATCGATGTTCTGCGCGGGATCCTTGATGTCGCACGTCTTGCAGTGCACGCAGTTCTGCGCGTTGATCTGGAAGCGCGGCTGGCCGTTGTCGGCCGTCACGACTTCGTAGACGCCGGCCGGGCAGTAGCGCTGCGCGGGCTCGGCATAGAGCGGCAGGTTGACGGCGATCGGGATCGACGGATCGCGCAGCTTCAGGTGAACCGGCTGGTCCTCCTCGTGGTTGGTGTTCGACAGGAACACCGAGGAGAGCTTGTCGAACGAGATCACGCCGTCCGGCTTGGGATACTGGATGGGCTGGAACTCGCTGGCCGGCCGCAGCGTCTCATGGTCGGCCTTGTGATGGTGCAGGGTCCACGGCACGCGCAGCCCGAGATCGTGCAGCCACATGTCCATGCCGCCATAGAGCGTGCCGAGCGTGGTGCCCCACTTCAGGGCCGGCTTCACGTTGCGCACCTTGTCGAGGTCCTTCCAGATCCACGACGCCTTGAGCTTCACCGGATAGGCGATCAACTCGTCGCCGCCCGTCTTGCCGCCGGCCAGCGCCTCGAACGCCGCTTCGGCGGCCAGCATGCCGCTCTTGACGGCGTTGTGGCTGCCCTTGATGCGCGGGACGTTAACGAAGCCCGCCGAGCAGCCGATCAGCGCGCCGCCCGGGAAGGTGAGCTTGGGCACCGACTGGATGCCGCCTTCGTTGATGGCGCGCGAGCCATAGACCAGGCGCTTGCCGCCCTTGAGATACTTGGCGACGTCCGGATGCGTCTTGAAGCGCTGGAATTCGTCGAACGGCGAGAGATAGGGGTTCTCGTAGCTGAGATGCACCACGAGGCCGATGGCGACGAGGTTGTCGCCGAAATGGTACATGAAGGAACCGCCCGAGCTGCCGGTCTCCGACAGCGGCCAGCCCTGCGAGTGGACCACCAGGCCCTTGCGGAAGTTGGCCGGCTCGACCTGCCACAGTTCCTTGATGCCGATGCCGAACTTCTGCGGATCGACGCCGTCGCGCAGGTCGAACTTGGCCATCAGCTGCT
>JBILYJ010000480.1:0-4313 GCA_044377795.1 Reyranella sp.
CCGGGTCGTTGGTCTTGGCATTGAGCGTCGCGAAGGAGCCCATGGCGATGCCTTCGATCAGCATCTGCATGCCGACGATCTTCTTGTAGACCTCCTCCGTCGTCACCAGATCGGTGAGGACGGTCGCAATGGTCTTTCCCACCGGCAGCGGTGCCCCCCAGCGCCGGCCGATATAGCGCGTGAACCCCGCGACATGCCGGGCTTCCTCGCGGGCCTGGTTGGCGGCGTATTCCTGGGCGCCGGGGTCGAGCAGGATGTGACAGAGGCTGGCCGACAGAGACAGCGCCCCCTGCTCGCCGTGCAGCAGGTTGGAGATCGACCAGTGCATGACGTCGTTGCCGAGCCCGATCTTCTGGCCCTCGTCCAGCCGGTCCGCCACCGCGCTTTTCAGCTCGACGACCGTGTCCAGCGGCATGATCGGCGTCTTCGCCATGTCGAAGGGCTGGTCGAAGTCGATGTAGCTCTTGTCGAACGGGTCCCAGAAATGGTCATGGGTGGCCGAAATGATGCCGTCGAAGGCGTCTGTGCGGCGTCCATAGCGGGGGACTTCCAGCATTGCCGGAAAATCCTCCCGTCCAACCGTGTCATAGGCCTTGTCGTAAGTGATTTGCTGGGCCATGTGAGGCCTCCTGTTCCGAAGTCAATATGACGGCCCCGTCACCTTTTTCAATGGATTTTTCCCCAGTACCGGAGCATGGCGTTTCCGCCATATTCCGCCCGAACGGCGGGCGATCCGCATCGCCCGCGCAGGAGTAAGACATGTCCCGCCGTCGCCGCATCTACGAGGGCAAGGCCAAGACCTTGTTCGAGGGGCCCGAACCCGGGACGATCGTCCAGTACTTCAAGGACGACGCGACCGCGTTCAACAACCAGAAGAAGGGGGTGATCACCGGCAAGGGGGTGATCAACAACCGCATCTCCGAGTTCCTGATGACCAAGCTCGGGGAAATCGGCGTGCCGACCCACTTCATCCGCCGCCTGAACATGCGCGAGCAGCTCATCCGGCAGGTCGAGATCATCCCGCTCGAGGTGGTGGTCCGCAACGTCGCGGCCGGCTCCTTCGCCAAGCGTTTCGGCGTCGAGGAGGGCACGCAGCTCCCCCGCTCCATCATGGAGTTCTTCTACAAGAACGACACGCTGGGCGACCCGATGGTCACCGAGGAGCACATCACCGCCTTCGGCTGGGCGACGCCCCAGGACCTCGACGACATCGTGGCGCTGACCCTGCGCGTAAACGATTTCCTGTTCGGCCTGTTCCTCGGCTGCGGCATCAAGCTGATCGATTTCAAGATCGAGTTCGGCCGACTTTACGAGGACGACATGGTCCGGATCGTGCTGGCCGACGAGATCAGCCCGGATTCGTGCCGGCTGTGGGATCTCAGGACCAACGAGAAGATGGACAAGGACCGGTTCCGCCGCGACCTCGGCAAGGTCGAGGAAGCCTACCAGGAAGTAGCGCGGCGCCTCGGCATCCTCATCGACCAGGGGCCGGGCGACGTGCGCGGCCCCACCACGCTGCAGTAAAGAGGCGACATGAAAGCCAGAGTCCACGTGACCCTCAAGAACGGCGTGCTCGACCCCCAGGGCAAGGCCATCGGACATTCGCTGAACCGGCTGGGCTTCCCCGAGGTCGGCGACGTGCGCCAGGGCAAGTTCATCGAACTGGAACTGGCCGAAACCGATGCGGCCAAGGCCAAGGCCCGTGTCGAGGAGATGTGCCGGAAGCTGCTCGCCAACACGGTGATCGAGAACTACTCGATCGAACTGGTGGGCTGATGAAGCCGAAGAACCTCATCCTGAGGAGCGGTCCGCAGGACCGCGTCTCGAAGGATGGGAACACGCACCGCCTTTGTTGCCGACCCTTCGAGACGCGCGCCGCGCGCGCTCCTCAGGGTGAGGGCCTTGCAGGTAGGGACGGACGGAGATGAAAGCAGCTGTATTGGTCTTCCCCGGCTCCAATCGCGAAGGCGATGTGGCGCAGGCGATCGAGCTGGTCACCGGGCGTCGGCCGCAGATGGTGTGGCACGGCGACGGCGACTTCGAGAAGGTCGACCTGATCGTGGTGCCGGGTGGCTTTTCCTACGGCGACTATCTGCGCTGCGGCGCGATGGCCGCGCAGTCGCCGGTGATGGCCGAGGTCAAGAAGCGGGCCGCCCAGGGCGTGCCGGTCCTCGGTATCTGCAACGGCTTCCAGATCGTGACCGAGGCGGGGCTGCTGCCGGGCACGCTGATGCGCAACTCCCACCTCAAGTTCGTGTGCGCCGACGTCCACCTGCGCGTCGAGACCAGCCAGAGCCTGTTCACCAACCGCTACCAGGCCGGCCAGGTGATCAAGGTGCCGGTGGCCCATGCCGAGGGCAACTATTTCGCCGACGCCGACACGATGAAGCGGCTCGAGGATCGCGGCCAGATCGCCTTCCGCTACTGCGGCCCCGACGGCTCGATCGTCGACGGACGCGGCAACCCCAACGGCTCCAGCAGCAACATCGCCGGTGTCTTCAACGACACCAAGACGGTGCTGGGCCTGATGCCCCATCCCGAGAATGCGGTGGAGCCGATGTTCGGCGGCACCGACGGCAAGGCCCTGTTCGAGGGCATGGTCGAAGCCCTTTCATGAAAGACGCGTCGTGACCGTAGCCAAGGAAATGAACCCGCCCGTCAAGCTGCCGAACGAGCCCGCGATCACCCCGCAGGTCGTGGCCGAGCACGGTCTGGCGCCGGACGAGTACGAGCGCCTTCTGAAGATCATGGGCCGCACGCCCACCATGGTCGAACTGGGCATCTTCTCGGCCATGTGGAGCGAGCACTGCTCCTACAAGTCCTCGAAGGTCTGGCTGAAGAAGCTGCCGACCAAGGCGCCCTGGGTCATCCAGGGTCCGGGCGAGAATGCCGGCGTCATCGACATCGGCGACGGCCAGGCCGCGATCTTCAAGATGGAGAGCCACAACCACCCCTCCTACATCGAGCCCTACCAGGGCGCGGCGACGGGCGTGGGCGGCATCCTGCGTGACGTCTTCACGATGGGCGCCCGGCCGGTAGCCAACCTCAACGCGCTGCGCTTCGGCGACCCGAAGCATGCCAAGACGCGCCACCTCGTGTCGGGCGTCGTGGCCGGCATCGCGGGCTACGGCAACTGCATGGGCATTCCCACCGTCGGCGGCGAGACCAACTTCCATGCCGCCTACAACGGCAACATCCTGGTCAACGCCATGACCGTGGGCGTCGCCGCCACTGACAAGATCTTCTATGCCGCCGCCGCCGGCATCGGCAATCCGATGGTCTATGTCGGCTCGAAGACCGGCCGCGACGGCATCCACGGCGCCACCATGTCCTCGACCGAGTTCAACGAGGACAGCGAGAGCAAGCGGCCCACCGTGCAGGTCGGCGATCCGTTCGTCGAGAAGCTGCTGCTGGAAGCCTGCCTCGAGCTGATGGCGACCGACGCGATCATTGCCATCCAGGACATGGGCGCGGCCGGCCTCACCTCCTCCTCGTTCGAGATGGCGGCCAAGGGCGGGCTGGGCCTCGTCATGGAACTCGACAAGGTGCCGATGCGCGAGACCGGCATGAACCCCTACGAGCTCATGCTGTCGGAGAGCCAGGAGCGCATGCTGATCGTGCTGAAGCCCGGCCGCGAGGACGAGGCGCGCAAGATCTTCGAGAAGTGGGAACTCGACTTCGCCGTGATCGGCCACCTGACCGACACCGAGCGCATGGTGCTGACCTGGCACGGCGACGTGGTGGGCAACATCCCGATCCCGCCGCTGGTCACCGAAGCGCCGATGTACGAGCGGCCATGGACGCTCACGCCGCTGCCCCCCGAGCTGGACTCATCGAAGGTGCCGGCCCCGAAAGACTGGAAGGCCTCGCTGCTCACCCTGATGAGCTGCCCCGATCTCGCCAGCAAGGCGTGGATCTGGCACCAGTACGATCATCTGATCATGGGAAATACGGCGATCCGCCCGCAGGGCGGCGACGCGGCGCTCGTACGCGTGCCGGGGGCGCCCAAGGCCGCGAGCCACAAGGGCCTCGCCATGACGTCGGACTGCACCCCGCGCTACGTGCAGGCCCATCCCGAGACCGGCGGCCGCCAGGCCGTGGCCGAGGCGTGGCGCAACATCACCGCGGTCGGCGCCCGGCCGCTCGCCGTGACCGACAACATGAACTTCGGCAATCCGCAGAAGCCTGAGATCATGGGACAGTTCGCCGGTGCCATCATGGGCATGGCGGAAGCCTGCACGGCGCTCGACTTCCCGGTCGTGTCGGGGAACGTCTCGCTCTACAACGAGACCGAGGGCCGCCCCATCCTGCCG
>JBILYJ010000481.1:0-4312 GCA_044377795.1 Reyranella sp.
TCCGGAGCCGAACTGTGAATGGCGGATGCTCCAGGTCCACGATCGCTGGATGGTCGAGGCGTGGTCCATACGCCGCGTCTCGAGGGGCGAAGAGCTAACCTTCGACTACGGCTACGACCCGATCGCCAAATAGTAGATAAATCCTAGGCGTGCGAGAACATCGCCTTGCCGGGCACGGGCATGGTCGCCTTGAGAATGGTGCCGGCCTCCACCTTCTCGCTGCGGCGCGACACCACGACATAGAGATCGTGGCCGGAGAAGGCGACGTTGGTGCAAAAGATATCGTCACCGCACTCGACGTGATGCGTCGGCCGGCCGAGAGCATCGAAACGCCAGGCCGTGGTGCTGGGATGGGCGATCACCAGCCCGCCCTCCTCGTCGAGCGCCATGCCGTCGGGGCCGGCATGGCCGCCGCTCATCTGGATGAACAGCCCGACCTTGCTGGCCGCGCCGTCGCCCATCAGCGGCAGGCGCCAGACGGCATTGCCGCGCGTCACGCCGACATAGAGGACGGTCTCGGCCTTGTTCATCACCAGCCCGTTGGGACTGGGTAAGGTGTCCACCAGCATCGTGAGCCGGCCCGCCGTGTCGTAGCGATAGACGCGGCCCGTCGGGTCGTGCAGGCCCGTCTGGCCCTGATCGGTGAAATAGAGATCGCCGTTGGCGGCAAAGAACAGGTCGTTCACGCCCTTGAAGCTCTCCGAGCCGCGCGTCTCGAGCAGCGGCGTCACCCTGCCGCTCTCGGCATCGAGCAGGACGAGGCCGCGCCTATAGTCGGTGATGAAGATGCGGCCGTCCTTGTGGATCTTCAGCCCGTTCGGCCAGCCGTCATACTCCGTCACAAGGGTCCATTCGCCTTCGGGGCTGATGCGGAAGACGCGGCCGAACGGAATGTCGGTGACGTAGAGATTGCCCGCGCGATCGAAGCTCGGCCCTTCGAGGAAGGAATCGAGCAACTGCCCCACCGCATTGGCATCGCCCCACGCCGTGCGCGAGGGCTTGCGGAACCTGTCCGGCAGCCGCGTGAACTCGGTCGCAGAAACGGGCTTGGTCATTCCGTACATGATGTCTCTCTCCCGGAGGGATTGTCTCGTTGCTCTCCCCCTCCCAGCCCTCCCCCGTCTGACGGGGGAGGTGGCCGAAGGCCGTAGGGGGAAAGCCGCAGACGAGGCCTAAGCCGCCTTCACTTCGCGTTCGGCCTTCAGCGCCCGCACCGTCTGGCGCAGCGCGTGGACCGTCTTCTCGATCTCGGCGCCGCCATGCATGGCCGAGACGAAGCCGCCCGGCGAGCCCATGACGTCGACGCCGTGGGTCATCAGGCCCATGCGGATCTTGCCGGTGAGGGGCCCCGCGCCGCGCGCGCCCTTGAGCTTCTCGATCGGCACCTTGTGCGGATCGAAGGTCGCGGGATCGATCTGATCGCCGAACGGATTGGGATAGATCAGGAAGGTCGAGCTCTGGCCGTAGATGCCCCACGGCACGCCTTCCTGCACCAGCACCTCGGTCAGCGCCGCGCGCAGTTCGGCCGCCGTCCTGTTGGCCTTCTCGGCGAGGTCCTCGTCGCGCACCAGCGATAGCGCGGTGACCGCCGCGGCGGCCGACAGGGGATTGGCGTTGAAGGTGCCGGGATGAAGGATGCGCTCGATCTTGCGGGCCGCGGTCGCGGCGTGATCGATGCGGTCCATGATCTCGCGCTTGCCCGAAACCGCGCCGCCCGGCAGGCCGCCGGCCACGATCTTGGCCTGGATACAGAGATCGGGCGTGATGCCGAATGCCTTCTGCGCGCCGCCCGAGGACCAGCGGTAGCCGGTGATGACCTCGTCCATCAGCATGACGACGCCCTTCTTCGCCGTGGCATCGCGCACCGCCTGGATGAAGCCCGGCGGCAATGGCACCTGGCCCCACGACGCACCCGACGGCTCGAACATGACGGCGGCGATATCATCGCGCTCCTCGATCACCTTCACGACGGCGGCGACGTCGCTGCTCGGCATGACGATCGAAAGCGAGCTCACCTCCTGCGGCACCCCAGGCGTCGTGCCGCCGTCATAGGTCGCGCCCGCGCCCGCCGTCACATGGTCGTGCCAGCCGTGGAAGTGGCCGACAAAGCGGAGGATCTTGTCCTTGCCCGTGTGGGCGCGCGCGAGGCGGATCGCCATATGCGAGGCCTCTGTACCGGACGCGGTGAATCGCACGCGCTCGGCGCAGGGCGTCAGCTCGCACACCAGCTCGGCCCAGCGCACTTCCAGCTCGTGGCTGGAGCCGTAATGCGTGCCGAGTTCGATCTGGCACTTCACCGCCTCGACGACGGCGGGATGCGAATGGCCGAGCAGCATGGCGCCGTGGCCGCCGAAATAGTCGACATACTCGTTGCCGTCGACGTCCCACTTCCGGGGCCCAGCGGCGCGCGAGACGTGGATCGAATAGGGGTCGAGGTAGCGCGAATCGTGGGTGATGCCGCTCGGCAGCACCTTGTGGGCGCGCTCGAACAGCGCCGCCGATTTCCCCGTCCTGGCCTTGTAGTCGGCGACCACGGCCGAATTCGTCTGCGATAGATCTTTCTCTTGTACGGTCATACCTGCCCTCAACCCAGCTAATGGCTGAGCATCGCTTGTCTCGCTTGTTTCGCCAAGGGCCTCGCGCCAAAGTCCGCCGTCTAAAGGTGGAGGAACGCCGTGAACGCCAAGCCCCGTGGCCGCCAATTCTTCAACAATCCCGGCCCGACCAACATTCCCGATCGCGTACTCCGGGCCATGGATCGGCCCGTAATCGATTTCATGTCGGAGGAATTCGTCGCCATCCATCATGCCTGCCATAACGGCGTGAAGCGCGTACTCAAGACCGACCAGAACCTGTTTCTCTACACCTCGACCGGCCACGGCGCCTGGGAAGCCGCCCTCGCCAACCTGTTTTCGCCCGGGGAAACCGTGCTGATGGTCGAGACCGGCTACTTCTCCGAAAGCTGGACCGAGATGGCGCACCATCTCGACATCAAGGTCGAGACGATCGCCGCCGACCAGCGCAAGGGCGCCGAGATCGCGAAGATCGCCGAGCGCCTCGCCGCCGACAAGGAACACAAGATCAAGGCGGTGCTCACCGTCCACAACGAGACCGCGACAGGCATGGTCCTGCCGCTGGCCGAAGTGCGGCGCGCCATCGACGAGGCCAAGCATCCGGCGCTGCTGCTCAGCGACACGATCTCGTCGCTCGCCAGCATGGAATACAAGATGGATGCCTGGGGCATCGACCTCACGGTCGGCGGCAGCCAGAAGGGCCTGATGCTGCCCACCGGCATGTCGATGACCGGCGTCAGCAACAAGGCCCTCGAAGTGTCGCGCAAATCGAAGACGCCGCGGCACTATTGGAGCTGGGAGATGATGACCGGCCGCGCGCCGCAGAAGTTCGTCGGCACCGCGCCCGTGCACATGTTCTTCGGCCTGCAGGAATCGCTGAAGATGCTGGAGGAGGAAGGCCTCGACGCGGTGTTCGCACGTCATGCCCGTCTCGCCGAGGCGACCCGCGCCGCGGTGCGCGTGTGGGGTTCCGACGGCAAGGGGCCGCAGCTCTTCTGCCAGAACGAGGACCGGCTTTCGAACTCGGTGACCGCGGTCGCCATGCCCGAGGGCGTCAGCTCCGACCCGCTGCGCAAGGCCGCCATCGATCGCTTCAACCTGTCGCTGGGCGGCGGGCTGGGCAAGATGATGGGCAAGATGTTCCGCATCGGCCACATGGGCGACCTCAACGAGCCGATGCTTCTGGGCTGCCTCGCCACGACCGAACTCGCCATGAAGGCCTCGGGCGTGCCGTTCGTCTCCGGCGGCGTCGACGCGGCGATCGAATCGCTGTCGGGCTAGATCCCTCGCAAAGGCTCGGGATGACGGCCCCGGGCCGTCAGAAAGCCGGCTTCCGGCCGGCGAGCGCCGCGGTGAAGGATTCCGGCTTGAGGGCCGAAAGCGGCGTGCGCGCGGTGATAGCTGCGTCGAGCTTGATGCCGACGACGGCGGCGAACTGCAGCGTCTCGGGATCGAAGGCATAGAGCTGGCCCACCGTCAGGTTGAACCACCAGGCGTGCAGGGTCAGCGTGCCGGCCCTCACCCGCTCCTCGATCCAGCGATAGCCCATCAGATTGTTGACGCTGTTCACGACGGCGGCCTGTTCGACGGCGCGCGTGACCTCGTCGCGCGGCCGGCCCTTGAGTTCCTCGACGACGAGGTCGCGCGTGTCCTGCGCAATGCTGGTCCAGGTCGAGAGATAATCGTAGTGCGCATAAGCGCCCCGGCTGCCGTCGACCAGTGCGCCGATGCCACCGCAG
>JBILYJ010000482.1:0-4302 GCA_044377795.1 Reyranella sp.
GACCTCACCCTGAGGAGCATCGCGCAGCGATGCGTCTCGAAGGGTGGGAACGCGCACCTTGCCTGTTGCCCATCCTTCGAGACACGCCGCTTCGCGGCGCTCCTCAGGATGAGGTAAGTGCTTGAATCGATTCAAATCATTTCCGGCCAGCCTCTGAGGAGGCCCAAAGGGCCGTCTCGAAGGATGGGCAACAAACGCGGTGCTCGTGCCCACCCTTCGAGACGCGCTCCTGCGGAGCGCTCCTTAGGGTGAGGTGGATTTTGCGTGGTCCGACATGATTCCGTCCCAGTCGGAAAGACCTTAGGACACGCGCCCCGGCGCCCGCGCCTTGCGGCGCAGGCCGCCCTTGCAGCGGTCGGAGCAGGTCTTCACTTGGTCCCAGTCGCGCGCCCACTTCTTGCGCCAGGCGAAGGGCCGGCCGCAGGCGGCGCAGATCTTCTGCGGCAAAGTCGACTTGGTGTAGCGCTTCGCGGTCACAGGCCGGCCAGAAAGGTGGCGGCGCTGTTCGCGATGCGCTGTTGCTCGTCGGCCGGAAACTTGTCGTAGGTCCGAACCATCTGCGCCATGCGGGGATTGCTGCCGATCTTCGCGCGGTGGCGGGAGACGAAATCCCAGTAGAGCGCGTTGAAGGGACAGGCCTTGGGCCCGGTCCGCTGCTTCACGTCGTGTTGGCAGTTGCCGCAATAGTCGGACATGCGGTTGATGTAGGCGCCGCTCGCCGCATAGGGCTTGGAGGCGAGCAGGCCGCCATCGGCGAACTGGCTCATGCCCACGGTGTTCGGCAGCTCGACCCACTCATAGGCGTCGGCATAGACCGCCAGATACCATTCGTGCAGCGCGTGCGGATCGATCCCGGCCAGCAGCGCGAAGTTGCCGGTGACCATCAGCCGCTGGATGTGATGGGCATAGGCGTGCTCGCGCGTCTGGGTCACTGCCGCGCGCACGCATTCCATCGAGGTCTCGCCCGTCCAGTAGAAGTCCGGAAGCTTCCGGGTGTGGCCGAAGAAGTTGCTGCGCTCGTAGCCCGGCATCTTCAGCCAGTAGATGCCGCGGACATATTCGCGCCAACCGATGATCTGACGGATGAACCCTTCCGCCGCGTTCAGCGGCACGCGGCCCGCACACCACTCGGTCTCGACCTGACGGCAGACACGCAGCGGATCGAGCAGGCCGCAGTTGAGATACTGCGCGATGACGGCGTGATAGAGGAACGGCTCGCCCGCCAGCATCGCATCCTGGTAGTCGCCGAACTTCGGCAGCGCGCGCTCCACGAACGCGTCGAACGCCGCCTCGGCATCGCCTCGGGTGACGGCGAAGCCGAAGGGCGCGAGCTCGCCGAAATGATCGCCGAACCGCGCCTCGACCAGCGCCAGCACTTCCTGCGCGACGGCATCGGGCGCGAACGACGGCGGCCGCGGCATGAAGAGATCGGCCTTCGCGGGCTTGCGGTTCTCCGCATCGAAGTTCCAGCGGCCGCCGGCGGGCGCGTCGCCGTCCATCAGCAGCCCGGTGCGCCGCCGCATCTCGCGATAGAAATACTCCATGCGCAGCTGCTTGCGCCCCGCCGCCCACTTCGCGAAGTCGGCGGACGAACACAGGAAGCGCTCGTCCGGCAGGATGTCCACGGGCAGCGCGAACCGCTCGGCCCACGAGGCCTGCATCTGCCGCACCCGCCACTCCGCCGCCTCGGTGACGATCACGCGCTCGGGCCGGTGGCGCGCGATGGCCTCGCCCAGCTGCGCGGTGAACGAGCCGCGATTGTCGGCCGCATCCAGGGTCACGTACTCGACCGTCCAGCCCAGCCCGCGCAGTTCATCGGCGAAGTGGCGCATGGCGGAGAACAGGAAGGCGATCTTCTTCTTGTGATGGCGCACATAGCGCGCCTCGTCCCCAAGCTCCGCCATGAGCACGAGGTCCCGCGCCGGATCGCCGGCGGCGAGACTGGTGATCGCGGGCGTCAGCTGGTCGCCCAGGACGAGGATGAGGTTGCGGACGGCGGCCATCGACATGCAGGCAGATACGGAAGAGGCCCCTGCCCGGTTCAGTGCGGAGTCAGAAGCAGCCGGACGAGCGGATTGGGGAAACGCCGCGCCATGGTGACCGCGTAGAAGGTCTCGACGATCCCCGGCAAGTGTTCGCCTTCCACCAGCACGCCGGCCGCGATCTCGTCCTTGACCACGATGGGCGGAAGCACGGCCAGCCCGATATCCTCACGCGCGAGAAGACGCATCATCGCCATGTCCTCGACTTCCGCGACGATCTGCGGCCGCACGCCCAGGCGATCCGCCAGCGCGTCGAAGCCGGTGCGCACGCTGCTGTCCACGGTCGGCAGGATGATCGGATGTTTGTGCAGTCGTTCCGCCAGACCGGCCGCGGACCGCATGCGATCCGGCGTGCCCACCAGGCTGACCGGACGCTCGGCCAGGCGATGGGTGACCAGCGGAGTGAGCGCGTCGCCCGGTGGCGCCCGATTCAGCAGGACGACGTCGAGATTGAGCGCCTCGAGCGCGCGCAGCAGCTCGGCCGCGCCGCCGGAGCGCAGGATCAGGTCGATGTCCGTGCGGCCCAGCACCGGGCGGAGGAACTCCATCTGGAAGTTGCGCGACAGGGTGGCGAGCGAGCCGACGCGCAGCGCCTGGCGCGCGACACCGGTCTGGCGCAGCGTGCCAAGCAGTTCCTCGCCGGTGGCGAAGATCGCATCGGCATGGTCGAGCACGATCTGTCCCGCCTCGGTGAGATGCAGCTGCCGCCCGCGCCGCTCGAACAGCGCATGACCGAGACGCTCCTCGAGTTTGCGGATCTGCACGGAGAGGGCCGACTGCGTGAGGTTCAGCCGCTCGGCGGTGCGGGTGAGGTTGCCGTCATGGGCGACCGCCCAGAAGTACCGCAGGTGGTTGTAGTTCAGCGACTGCATGTCGTTCGATTTTAACGAACGATTCCACTTCTACAATGCATTTTTACGAACCTTACCGGCGGGCGATAAGGCGGGCCACAAGCCCCCTCCGACCCCGGTGACTCCCTTGTCGTATTATCTGCTCCCGCTCGGCGCGCCCCTCCTGCTGCTCGTTGCTGCCGTCCTCGGGTTCGTCCGACCGGGCCAGCGTCCGCGCCTGGTACCGGCCTTTGCGGTGAGCGCGGCGCTCGGCGCGCTGCTGATCGCGATCGTGTCCCTCGCGCTTCTGATCGTGCGCGGCGCCGGCACCAGCGCGCTTTTGGGCTGGGGCGGCATCGGCCTGTCGGTCCGGCTCGACGCGGTGAGCGCCACCATGCTCCTCCTGGTCGCCTTCGTCGGCTGGATCGTCGTGCGGTACGCCCGCACCTATCTCGATGGCGAGGCCCGGCAGGGCTACTTCCTCGGCTGGCTGTGCGCGGCGCTGGCTTCCGTCCTGCTCCTCGTCCAGGCCGGCAATCTCGTCCAGCTGATCGCCGCCTGGATCGCGACCGCGGTCGCGCTGCACCGGCTGCTCCTGTTCTACCCGGAGCGCGCGGCGGCCCAGCGCGCGGCGCGCAAGAAGAGACTGTTCTCGACCATCGGCGCCCTGGCCCTGATCCTCGCGGCGATCCTCGTCTGGGCGAGCTTCGGCACCAGCGACATCGCCACGATCAACGCGGAGGCCCGGACCGGCGGCGCGACCTGGGCCGGCATCGTCGCGGCCATCCTGCTGGCGCTCGCCGCGGTGCTGAAGTCGGCGCAATTCCCGACCCACGGCTGGCTCACCGAGGTCATGGAGGCGCCGACGCCGGTCTCGGCCCTGCTGCATGCCGGGGTGATCAATGCCGGCGGCTTCCTGCTGATCCGCTTCGCCGACCTGATGCTGGCCGCGCCCGGCGTCCTCGCGGTGCTGGCGATGGTGGGCGGCTTCACCGCGCTGTTCGGGGCGCTCGTCATGCTGACCCAGCCGGCGGTCAAGACCTCGCTCGCCTGGTCGACGGTCGCGCAGATGGGCTTCATGGTGCTGCAGTGCGGCCTCGCGCTGTTCCCGCTGGCGCTGCTCCATATCGTTGCCCACTCGCTCTACAAGGCGCACGCCTTCCTCGCCTCCGGCGGCGCCGTCGAGCAGGTGGCGGCCATTCGCCGGCCGGGACCGGTCGCGGTTCCAAACGGACTGGCCGTGGGCCGCGCCTTCCTGATCGCGCTGGCGATCTATGCCGCGATCGGCACGGCGTTCGCCCTGGTCTTCGGGTTCAACCACAAGTCACCGCAGGCGCTGGCGCTGGGCACCATCCTGATCTTCGGTGTCGCCTACCTTCTGGCCCAGGGACTGGCCGACGCCGCGCCCCGTGAACTGACCCGCCGGACGG
>JBILYJ010000107.1:0-13104 GCA_044377795.1 Reyranella sp.
GACGCGGGGCTACGCCGCGCGGGTCGTGAAGGATGGTGTCACGGTCAATGCCGTGGCGCCCTCGCTGATCGAGACCGACATGGCTCGCGGCCGCCTCGCTTCTTCGTCGGACCGCATCCCCCTCGGTCGCTTCGGCACCTCGCAGGAATGCGCCCAGGCGGTCCTGATGGTTATCGGCAACGCCTACATGACCGGCCAGACCGTGGCGCTGAGCGGCGGGCTGTCGTTTCTGTAAAGCCGCTCCCTTGAATCTCACGTCTTCGGCTCAACATGGCCGCCGAAGGCATGGCGCATGGCCGACAGGAGCTTGTTGGCCGTGCCCTCGCGGTCGCGGGAACGGAAGCGGGCGTAGAGCGCGGCGGAGAGGACGTCGGCCGGCACGGCTTCCTCGATCGCGGCATTGATCGTCCAGCGTCCCTCGCCGGAATCCTCGACGAAGCCGGAATATTTCGACAGGGCCGGGTCTTCTGCCAGCGCCGACGAGGTGAGGTCGAGCAGCCAGGAACTGACGACACTACCGCGCCGCCAGACCTCGGCGATGTCGGCAAGGTCGAGGTCGTAGCGCCGCTCCGCCGGGATCGTCTCGGAGGAGACCTTGCGCAGGATCTCGAAGCCCTCGGCATAGGCCTGCATCAGCCCGTACTCGATGCCGTTGTGCACCATCTTCACGAAGTGGCCGGCGCCGCTCGGGCCACAATGGAGGTAGCCGCGCTCGACCCGGGGATCGCGCGCCTCGCGACGCGGCGTCCGGGGGATCGTGCCTTCGCCCGGACTGAGCGCGGAGAAGATCGGGTCGAGCCGCTCCACGGCCTCCTTGTCGCCGCCGATCATCAGGCAGTAGCCGCGCTCGAGGCCCCACACGCCGCCGCTGGTGCCGCAGTCGAGATAGTGGATGCCCTTTTCGTTCATCTCGCGGGCGCGGCGCACGTCGTCCTGGAAGAAGGCGTTGCCGCCGTCGATGATCGTGTCGCCGGGTTCCAGCAGCCGGCCGAGTTCGACAACGGTCTGCTCGGTGATCCCGCCGGCCGGCAGCATGACCCAGACGTTGCGCGGCTTCGCCAGCCCGGCGACCAGATCGGCCAGGTCGGTGGCGCCGGTGATGCCCTTGCCGACGAGGCCGGCGACGGTTTCGGGGTTCTGGTCGAAGACGACGCAGTCGTGGCCCTGCCGGACCAGCCGGCGCACGAGGTTGGCGCCCATCCGTCCCAGGCCGATCATGCCGAGCTGCATCCGTCTCTCCCGTTCGTTTCCCGATCCCGCTCCATGATAGACTGAGTTCCAATGAAGACCATCGTCGTCGTGATGGGTGTCTCGGGATCGGGCAAGACCACCGTCGCCAGCCTGCTGGCCGAACGGCTCGGCTGCGCGTTCAAGGACGGCGACGATCTCCACCCGCGCGAGAACGTCCAGAAGATGAAGAGCGGGACGCCGCTCGCCGACGCCGACCGCTTGCCGTGGCTCCAGGCGATCGGTCGCCTGATCGACACCTGGCGGGAGAGAGGCGAGGCCGGTGTCGTCACCTGCTCGGCGTTGAAGCGGGCCTATCGCGACATCATCGTCGGGGACCGGCACGACGTCGCGCTCGTCTACCTCAAGGGGCCGCAGGCGCTGATCCAAGCACGCCTCACGGCGCGGACGTCCCATTTCATGCCGGTCGGTCTGCTCGACAGCCAGTTCGGCACCCTGCAGGAGCCGGCGCAGGATGAATGGCCGATCGTCGTCGACATCGGGCCGGAGCCGGCGCTGATCGTCAGCGAGATCGTGCGCAGGCTCGCGGAACGGCCATCAGGAGGATAAGGCCGGCAGTGCCGCCAGCTCGCGAAAGAGATCACCGATCCGGTCTCGGTCCGATCCGCCTCGATAACCCGAAGGATCCGTCGTTGACGAGCGCCAGGCCGGATGGCGCAGAACAGCGCCACCGCTTCGGAAGACAGCCGCGAGGGATGGCACCGGTTTTCGAACAGGTTCGGGCCGGTGCCGATTTCGTCGCGCGGCGCGAAGACCTGCCGGGGCCACAGGTCGAGGAGCGTGACCGTCTCGAAGTAACGACCGGCGTGATGGACCGTGAGCGGCGGCGTTGTCGCCTCGTGGGCAACGAGGTGGAGCAGACACGAAAGAGCGGCTTGTCCGCTGCGACACAGGATGCGCATCGACTGCCATCCGCGCGGAACCTTCAGCGTCGAGTCGGCGGGATGGTGCGCCCTCGCGAGCCAGGCCCTGCGCAGTTCGAGGGCTGTGGCGTCCGGACTGCCGGCAGCAATACCCGGGACATCGGACGGGCTGATGCCCGCGCGGTCCGCGAGCGCGGCCAGATCCTCGCGATCGTCCTTCGAAGAGGGGTACAACATGCGCCTCGCACGAGCATCGGGCGGCGCTGTTCCGCCGGACTCGAAAGTTGGTGCCGGCCGATCTCACCGTTCCCGTGGAACTTGCACTCAAAGCGGGCGTTCCCGTCCGCAACTGAGGAGAATTCACATGAATGGCATCATCTATCTGGTCGGTCTGGTCGTCGTGGTCATGTTCGTCCTGTCCTTTATCGGCCTCCGGTAGGACGCGAACATGGCAACCGCCGCCACCACCACCGCAGTCCCCGTGGAGACCGTGCCTTTCCGCTATCTCGATTGGGGTCCCGTGATTCTGGGCGCCCTGGGTGCCGCGGCGATGTCCGTCGTGCTGCTGGCCTTCGGCTCGGCGCTCGGGCTCAGCGTCGTCTCGCCGTACGCCTATGCCGGTATTTCAGCCAAGGGCGCTGCCATCCTGGCGGCCGTGTATCTGGCCCTCGTCATGGTCGCGAGCTTCGCGGCTGGCGGGTACATCGCCGGCCGCATGCGCTCGCCCTGGCGCACGACCGATGAGACGGAGAGCCAATTCCGCGACGGCGCCCATGGCTTCGGCGTCTGGTCGATCGGTGTCCTGCTCGGCGCGGCGCTGGCCGCCTCCGGGGTAGGTGCCTTCGTATCCGCAGCGGGCAAGGCCACGACCGCCATCGCCGCGGCCGGCACCGCCGGAGCGGCTTCGAACCCCGCCTTGGGCCAGCTCTCGCTGAACCCGACTGACTATGCGATTGACCGCCTGCTCGCGCCGGCGGCCCGGGAAGCGACGCCTGCAACGCCGGGCGGCGCGCAGACCGCGCCAGCCATGGCACCGCGCATGCGCGCCGACCTCGAAGCGCCGATGGCTCGGGCCCTGGCGGCTGGCCTGACGACGCCGCAACTCGACGTCCGTGACCGCACCTATCTCGCGCGCGTCGTGGCGGAGCAGACGGGCATGCCGCAGGCCGAGGCGGAGAAGCGGGTCGACCAGACCTTTGCCGACCTGAAGGCCGCCGAGCAGAAGGCGCGCGATGCGGCCGACGCCGCGCGCAAGACCGCGATCATCGCGGCGTTCCTGGCGGCGGCGACCCTGGCGATCGGCTGCGCCGCGGCGTGTGCCGGCGCCGCCGTCGGCGCCCGTCACCGCGACGAGCGTACCGCCGTGAGCTTCCTGGGCTCGACGCGATTCTGGTAGCGATCGGCAGGATCGAATGTGGGCGCCGGCGTGGTGTGATCACCGCGCTGGCGTTTTTGTTTTGCCCGTGCTTCACCATCTACGAACAACGAAAGAAGTGGCGGGGTCGACACGATGCGCGGAAAAAAGTCATAGGATGACGGATCGGCCACCTCGGGCTGCCAAGGATTTGAGCCCGGCAAAGCGGCGCGCCCGTCAAAAACGCAGAGCCGAGATGAAGGCGCGACGACAGGCCGAATCGGCTCGCGGTCCTGTCATCCAGGAACAGCCGACGCAGCCAGCACCCCGGGATATTCCGCTGTCGAGCCCACTCGGACCAGTTGCCAAGCGCGTCGGGCGAGTTGGCGGAAGGATGCTCCTCAGACAGATCCTGAGATTGTTGCTCGGCGCCGTGCTTCGACGATAGCTCACTCCCGCGCACCGTACGAATGGGCTGCTATGCGCAAGTCGAAGAGCTCCAACTCACGGCGCAAGCCGGAGTTCGGATCAGAGATTTGCGCGACCACCGCATTCGGCCGGCCAGTGATCGCCCGGCCGTAACGTGCCGTAATCTCGCAGCAGCACAGTGCCGAGAATCACTCGCGCTTCTGCGGCCATTTGATCGACGAACTCGATCCCTACGACGGGATGGATCGAGCCGCCGAGCGCGCTCGCGCATAGCTCAACCGCAGCACCGGGCATCGCGACACTATTGACTTTGATATCCCCAAGCTGGATCCGAACCTTGTTCATGACCATATTAATACCCTGCACATCACCATTACCGAGAGCGTGGGCTATATCGTACAGATCGCCAAGATGCCTATACGCAGTCCAGCGCGGTGATTTCCCGGCGGTCTCTCAGACCCATAGAACTCGTTCCAAAGCTCTCAAATTCGAAATTGCTCTGCTTCCAGTCCGGCGCGTACGTGATGGCGGGTTGCAGCATCTTCGCGGCCGGGCTGCTCGGATTCGCCCTTGCGACCATGCAGTTGACCATCCCTCATTTTGGAGCGTCTTCCCCTTAATCTTGGCCATGGCCACGGCCTGACGATGGAAGTTCTTCCGCTCGAACAGTCCGGCCCGGATCGCCTCGATGCAGACGGTTTTCATCATCGTGAATCGCTTGAACGTGGTCTCTCCCGGGCCATGGTGGTCAAGGCAGTCCTTCCGCCATGCCGCCCAGGCGGCCCGGTCGTACTGGCCGATGTCTCAGACCCGCCGCTTTCGAGAGAATCGGCAGCACCGCAATCGAAAGCGAGGCGGCTCGCTACACTGCAGATCGCCTGGTATGCGCCGACGCGCGGCTGTTGATCGAGGCAGTCGACGCGATCGAAGGCGCGATGCAAGGGGGGGCACGATGAAGGCCCCGGCACGCGCCTACTACTACGCTGACAGCACCGAAGGGCGCCGGATCTACTCCCGCGCCGGCATCAGACCATCAAGGGTTGCCCAGCGTGTCGACCGCGTCATGGCGCATGCGTTCAAGCGCCTTGCGTCGCCCTTCGATGACCGCTCACACATGCCTGTGCGGCAGTACATCGCCCGCATGAAATAGACGCCGTCCCAACTCGCGATGTTGGTTCGGATGCTGGGCGATAGCTATGCCGGCGGCCACCAGATCCCGGCCGACGAATACCAATGTGAGCGGTATGCCTGCAGCTATCGAGAGTATCGGCGCGTCGTGTTCTATGTCTACCGCGTCGGCCCGTCGCTATTGGTCGAGACGGTACCGCGGTCACGCCTCGAGCTGGATGATCTGCTGTCTACCTCATGGAATGGCCGGGCGCCTTGCCGGCGCCCATGCAAGCCAACATCGCCAGTGTCATTGGCGCGCATAGAGGGGATGCGATCACAGGCCAGCCCTTCAAGCGGCGGTCGCTGGTGGCGAAGGGGGCGGGGCCGATGACGGGTCATCGCCACCTGATTGCCGGGGCCTATGCACTCCCCGTTACCAGGGAGGATAGGAGCCTCCGCTATCGGCCAGGCGACCGTTGGTCAATCCAGTCGTGCGGCCCCGTGCTGGCGATGACGTGCTTCTGTCGGGTGATATGGGTAATGGCACACGGGAAACCATCATGCGTCGGCTGGTGAGTGCCACGCCGACGACATGGTGTGTCGGACAGTCCAGTTCCAACCAGTCGGCAACACTCGACCGTAGGCAGTGGTCGAAAGTCGAATTCATTATGGGCATATTTCATCGGTGCTAGGCGGGCCTTGGCCACCCTGCCACGTCTCCCCTTGCTGGCCGCCGCCATCGGTTCTCACCGTCCCTACTCGGCGAGTCGATGGCGCACCCGCCGCGCCATGCCTCGCGCGATCACATCTGGCCCCGTTCGCGAGGTTATGTGCTGAGCCCTGACCATCAGGCCGTCATCTGCCGGCGCGGCAACACCGACAAGGCTCGCCGTCGCGAGGGCCCATCTCGGTGGCGGCAAGTAGTAACCGCTGGTCAATCACGCCGATGGCTTCGTCATGATACTTCGAATGGACGCCCAAAGACTGGCTCGCTCCTGCTTCAGGACGGATCCGCAATAGAGGTCAGCAACCTCCGCAAAGGGTTTGCTCTCGCCCCGAATTAGCGCATGATGCATGTGCGTACGAGAGGGATTTAGCGCATGAAGATCATAGGTACTTCCGGCAACGACATACTCGACGGAACACCACTCGCCGACATCGTGCTCGGATTGAGTGGAGATGATTCGATTGACGGCGGCGACGGCGACGACCTGCTGAATGGCGGTGCCGACGCCGACACGATGACCGGGGGCCTGGGCAACGACGCCTATTACGTCGACGACGCGGGCGACGAGGTCGTCGAGACCTCGGGCGGTGGCGCCGACACCCTCTACACCAGCGTCAACTATACGTTGGCCGCGGATCAGGAGATCGAGAGACTTTGGGTCTGGGGCACGGTGGGACTGACGCTCACCGGCAACGACCTTGGGAATGCTCTGTTCGGCGGGGCCGGCAACGACGCGCTGAACGGCGGGGCCGGCGATGACCTGCTGAACGGTGGCACCGGCGTGGACACCATGACAGGCGGCGGAGGTAACGATACTTACTATGTCGATAACGTCGGCGACCGGGTGGTCGAAGCGTCCGGCGCGGGCAACAGCGACACCATCCGGACGAGTATCGACTACACCCTCGCAGCGGGCCAGGAGATCGAGCGGCTGGGAGTATTGGGCACGGCTGGGCTCACCCTGACCGGCAATGAGCTCGGAAACGTTCTGAACGGCGGGGTTGCGGGCGACACACTGAACGGAGGAATGGGCGACGACCGTCTGAACGGCCTGCAAGGCGCCGATACGATGGATGGCGGTGCCGGGAATGACATTTTTTACGTCGACGACGCAGGCGACGGGGTCGTTGAGGCCTTGGGGGGCGGTATCGACACGGTATTCACCAGCATGAACTTCACGCTGGCGGCCGGACAGGAGATCGAGAGGCTGCACGCCAGGGCCGGATCGACCGGCCTCACGCTGACCGGTAACGAGTTGGACAATGTCCTGGTCGGCGGCGCGGGCGACGACGTGCTCGATGCTGGTACCGGCATCGATCAGATCCTGGGCCGAGGCGGCAGCGACACCATGACGACGTCAGGTCAGAGCGCCGTCATTTTCGGCGACGAAGGCGACGATTCCATTTTGCTGAACGGCACGAGCACCAGCACGGGCCTCGTCGACGGAGGTGCGGGAAACGACACCGTCCGTTCGGCGGACATTGGCCAGTTTGTATTTCGCCAGGTAGAGACCCTGGATACCTACTACGGGTTCCTCAACGGCTCGGTGAATCAGATCGCCTCGTTCAACGCGTACACAGCCGACCTGGCGGCATCCGACGCGCAGATCTCGTTCTTCCTGCGCGGAGCGGGGGGCGTCTTGAATTTTACTGCAGGAATTGGGGGGCAGAACTCGATCGAGATCCGGGACGGCGGGCTGACATCCGCGATACGCATCACTGGGTCGGTCAACGGCGACACGCTGTTCGGCTCCGGCTTCAGCGACACGTTGAATGGCGGCGACGGCAGCGACAGGTTGTTGGATGGCGAGGGAAACGACACGCTCAACGGCGGAAGCGGTGCGGACAGGCTGGGCGGCGGAACCGGGAAGGATCTGCTGACGGGGGGCTTGGGCAGCGATAGGTTCGTGTTCGATACGCCGATCGCGGGCGGAACCAACATCGATCGCATTACGGACTTCGCCCCCGGCTCCGACATCATCGAGATCAATCAGGAAAACTATTTCGTTGGCCTGACCGTGGGGCCATTGACCGTCGCGCAATTCGCAGTCGACAGTTACAACGGGGCCGGGCCACAGATTCTCTATAAGACTGCCACCGGCGCCCTGTATTTCGACAGCAATGGAGCAGGAGCCGGCGGCTATTCCCATTTCGCGACGCTTACTGGAGCCCCCGTCCTTGCGGCCTCGGATTTCCTGATCGTCTGACCTCTTCGGTGATGGAATGCCCGTCCGCGGCTATGCTTGGGCCTCCCATCGATACAGCGCGGACTATGCGGGCCAGGAGGCGCTGGCGAAAAAGGACATGCTAGGCGTGCATCGACAAGGCTGCCTGCCCGCATGGGACTGGCGGGCCGCGCGACGCCAATTAGAGATTCGTACGCTTACATCCGTCGCTTGCCGCCCGCGAACGACATCGTGATGGGCCAAGATTAGAAGGCTGAGCAGCAATAGCTTCAACGGCCGCATGCGTCGGTCTCCACGTCAGCGTTTGCGCTGGCCTGTCTTGAGCCGCCAGCAACCTTGATATCTGCACCGACTACCGTTCCAGCTTCCGCTTCCACTCGCGCGCCAGCCTCTGCGCCTCCGCGATCTGCGCAGGCGTCATCTTGGACGCGAGATGGCCGCGGTTCTTGATGGCCCTTGCATCTGACTTAGCCGCCGCGAGGTTCAACCACATGTAAGCGAGCACGCCGTCCTTCGGCACGCCCTCGCCGTTGGCGTACATGGCGCCGAGGTTGTTCTGGGCGCTGGCATCGCCCCGCTCGGCAAGAGGCCGCCACAGACGCGGCGCGGTCGCGTAGTCGCCCTTCTGCGCGGCTGTGAGCCCATCGTCGAACGGCCCGGCAACCGCAGGCCCAGCGGCGCACACGAGCATGACCACCACCGGATTCAACAGGCGCATGGCGTCTCCCCCCCCCCGCCCGATGGACGGTCTGTCATGGCGAGGGCTTGTGTTACCAGCCGCCTTCTCGCGTCCGTCCGTCGCACTCAGCCAGGCCATACGGAGCGCGTACGGCTCGTTGCTAAATTCGGTGAGATGGCGAACGCGCGGTTACGATTTGGTGCCGCGACCAACGCTGCTTTGGCAGCCCAAGAGGCAGAAATCCCGTCGCTTGCTTCCCCAGTGCTTCCCCAGTCGGCCCCGGAGCGCGGTTTCATCCACTAAATCATTGAAAAGGCTTGCGCTCCCTACGGGATTCGAACCCGTGTTTTAGCCTTGAGAAGGCTGCGCATTCTTGGATTTTTCAAATGGTTATCCGACCCTTCCCCGCGTCCTCCCCTTAGTTGCGGTCTCAGGCCAATGCCATCGGACTAGTGCAGGTCCATCAGTCGTTCTTGCCGGAGGTAGTCGTCGTCGACCTTCGTCAGCGGAGGGGCCTCCCTAGCCGGGGCCACGCGGCTATGAGAAAGAGCTCGATCAAATGACCTGTCGCACGAAGGAGAGGAAGGACTCGGGGTCGAGCACAATGTCGGCGTTATTCGGATTGGTCTCCGACCAGACGGTGGCAACGCTGTCGCCGACCACGAAATAGTAGTCGAAGCCCCGCTGGCTGGCGGTCCGCATGAACATCGAGCCGTGCACGCCGCCGCGGGGAAAGATCTCGATCAACGTCGTGTCAGGCCGGCAGAAGAGGATGTTCGTCAGTCCCGCGCCATGTGGGGCCAGGACGACCTTCGCTTTTCGGAACTTCTCGATCTGTGTCGTTAGGGGCATCTCGCCCGGCCGGATGATCTCGAAGCCGAGGTTCCGCAGGGAAGGCAGTAGCGACTCCTCGTTCAGAAGCCGGCGCATCTTGGCCTCGTTGCGAGACACGTACAGGAGCCCGGACGTTGACGGTTGGGACGGCGTCAGCTCCGGAAGGATCGAGCGAAGGTGGTCGGAGAAATCGCGGACGATCCTGCCGACACGCTGACCGCCGAACACGATGCCCGTCGCATTTAGGCTCGGGCCGTGGACGAGGCGCGCCTTCTTCTGGATCCGGATCGGCGCATACGTTCCAAGCAGGTTGGCGGCCTCGCGCTGGAAGGTGAGCTTGAGCTTGGGCGCAACGACGTGCGCGGCACCGGCCCCCACTAACGCCCGCAATCCGGACGATCGTTCGCAGACGTACATCTTGGCGATGCTGTCCGTCCAATAGCGGCAATAGTTCTTCATCTTAGCCGACGCGAGCGGCAGCACGACGCGCGAGGGATCCGATACGACGGCGTCGTCGAAGTCTTCGGTGTCAGGAAACACATAGGACCGGAATACCGGCTCACGTACCACCTGCCTGTCGACGATCGTCGTGCCCGAGCGAACATCGACATAGCTGTCCGCACAATAAAACGAATAGATCGGGCCGGTCTCGAACCTCTTCTCGAACCACGGCTCGTCGTCTGGGAACGATCCCTTTATGTGGGAGTGATCCTTCCAGGATTGCTCTTCGATGACCTCAATGGCGATACCCTTTGCAATTTCGTGGCAGCCGATCTTAGCCCGCTTAATGCCTGGCAGGAGCTGTCTTGTATCCGCCATGGAAACCTGTTCGTTCATGGAAGCCCCGATCATCGGAGAGTTGCCTTGAAGCATTTGTCACGTTTCTACGGTGGCGAAGGCCGCGCGACAAGCTCGCCGCTCGCTTCCCGACGTAACCGGCATAAGTCTCACTTCTTCGAAACTCTTGCGATCGGGACGGAGGGCTGTCGAGACTCGGACGCCTTCTCCGCTGCGTCCGATTACTCTGCCTTATCGAAGATCGTGCCGATATGCCTTCCCGGAATCGCCTCCGGCTTGACGTGCTGGTAGCGGTGTAGGCTGCGCGGATCCTTCCAGACGCCGAGCTCGGCCGCCTTCTTGTGGGGCATGTTCTGGGCGGCGGTGGCGAGGGCGTGGCGGCTGAGGTGAGACGTGTAGTGGACGCCTACGCGCGCCTTCGCCCGGTTCAGCCACGGGTAGACGCCCGAGCTGGTGAGCCAGGGGAACAGCCGGTCCGCCTTCTCCTCCTCCGGGAGGTTGGCGAGCATGGTGACGGTCACGGGGCTGATCGGCACCTGGGCGAGTTCGTCGCTCTTCGGCACGTCCACGCCGATCCGGCCGTCGGCTAGGAAGATGCGTTCCGATTCGATGCTGAGCGCGTGGCCGAGGCGCAGGCCGGTCTCGAAGAGGATGGCCAGCAGGACCCTCTTGTAGGGCAGGTGCACTTCGCCCAGGCCCTGCGCCTTACATTGCGGCGCGATGTGCTCCGGCGGATCCTCGAGGTGGCGTAGCAGCAGGGCCATGGTCTGCGGCGTCGCCGGCTGGCGGTTCGATTTCCGGCTGACCTCGAACTTCTTGATGCGCTGGTCGTCGCACCATCTGTTCTCGGCCGCGGCGACCAGGTGGGCATGGGTGAGGGTGCGGCAGTCGACTTCGCCGATCTCCGCGGCGATGGCCTGGACCTTGCGGAAGTCCTGGTTCGAGAGGTGGGGCTTGGCGGCGATGTAGAGCCGCGCCGCGGTCGCGAAGCCTACCGCTTCGCCGGCGCCGGGAATGCGACGACGCGCTCGGCGGGGGAAGAGTAACTCCTCGACGCATTTCTCAGCGAGGCGCCGAACGCTTTGCTGCGTTGAATATTCGAACTCCCCGCTGCTATCGCTACCCCGTACATACCAGCACGGCCCGCGCTTGCCGGGTGGGATGAGTTTGTACGGCATCGCTGCTCCTTCTCCTTCAGCAGCTCGAGGTTGGCGGGCGTGATGCGCTCCAGGCGGCCGGAAAAGAAGGAAGCCGGCTAGAAGCTCGGCGTGTGCCAGGGGCCTAGCTTGGCAGGCGGGTCTGTGCGGATGGGCAAGCGTTTGCGCTGCCGGGGCGCTGGTGTCGTCAGTGTGAAGCCGCGCGGCTCGTCCATGACGATCTCGGCCCGGGCGCCACATCTGCTGCAGACGAACGGGCAGGGCTCATAGGGGCGATCGAGATCCCTGCATTCGGCTGATAGTGGGGTGTAACGCTCGCAGGGCCGGCAGACGACGTAACACGCGCCCTGGGGGATCGAGAGCAATGCTCCCAGCGTCCCTGTGTGATGGGGCCAGGGACCGACCATCACCGCGTCGTGCCGCCCGCCACGCCGAGCTGCGGGCCGCGGTATCGCTCCGGCGCCGGCCGTGTTTCGATCCCGGACTCCGCGATCCATCGCTGCATTGCCTCGGCCTCTGTCATGGTGGCGAAGTGGATCAGCTTGAAGTCGACATCGGCGGGCGCCCAGCTGGCGACGGCCTCCCATCCCCCCGGTCGGGCGATGCGATCGGCGGCATCCTTCAGCTCGGCCTCGTCAGCCGCGCGGAAGAGCTCCACGCGGTGAAGCCGGGCGGTGTGGGGCAGAGCCTTCACGCGGGCGGCGTGGCTGTTGGTACTGCGGCGCGCCATGCCTACAGCGCCCAGAAGCCGGGCAGGGCGCGATAGTCGCCGGTCTCGACGACCCAGCAGTTGAAAGGGCCAGCTAGGGCGACGCGTGCTTGGCCGACGATGGTGAACGCGCCGTCCTCGCCGCCCATCTCTTGCCCGATCATGAGGCGGTCGAGCCCGCACTGCAGGGTGGTGAAGCCGACCAAGTGGAGCCGGGGGGTCGGGGGGAAAATAGCAGACGCCCACCCCCCGGCGGGCCACCGGTCATAGACCGGCGACCAGCCCGACGGATGCCACGAATCGCAGTCGGTGAGAAAGGCGGAAGGCGCGCCGAGCATGGAAAGTCCTCGCTCCAAATCGAAGGAACGATACAGGAACTCTTCCCCGGCTTTGCCCCGGAACTTCGGGCCATTAGGTGGGAGCAGTTATCCACATATCCCCAGCGAGCCAGGAATCGCGAAAAGTCTTTGTTTATGAGGGGATTCGCCTGGCGCTCCCTACGGGATTCGAACCCGTGTTTTAGCCTTGAGAGGGCCACGTCCTAGGCCTCTAGACGAAGGGAGCATAGGGCCAGAGGCGGACTGATAGTCGAATGGCCGCGCCGACGCAACCCCGCTCGTTCAGCCGGGTTTCCGGCCGGCAATCCGCGACAGGACGCCGGGGACGAAGGGATGGACGGTCACCTCGGCGAAGCCCGCCCCCTGCAGGTATCCCTTCACCTCCGATTCTGTGTGGGCAAGGCCGGTGCTGTTCTGGATGGCCTCGTTCAGGCCCCACAGTGCGGCCGAGAGCGGGCCGTTCCGGTCATCGTGCAGGGTCTCGCCGATCAGGTGCATCTCGCCGCCCGGGACGAGGGCGTCGAAGGCCTTGGCGACCACTCGGCGAATCAGGGCGGGCTCGTATTGCGGCAGGTTGCTTGCCATGACGACGACGTCGACGCCCTGCGGGAAAGGGGTCTCGGTGAAGTCGCCGGGCAGGGTACGGACGCGCCCGGTGGCGCCGTTGGCCTCG
>JBILYJ010000592.1:0-3248 GCA_044377795.1 Reyranella sp.
CCACCACCGTGACCGGCGGCAGGTCGAGCACGATCGCTTCCAGGCCGGGAAACGTCTTCGTGGCGACGATGCTGTAGGCGCCGGAGCCGCCGCCGAGATCGAGCATCAGCTTGCGACCCGAGAGGTCGACGCTGCGGCTGAACAGGCGGGCGGCGCCCATGCCGATCGAGTAGGTCGCGGCGTGATAGCGCCGTGCGTCCTCGACGGTGAAGTCCACATAGGCGCCCAGCCGGTTCTCCTGGCTGTCGCGCAGCCGCTCGGAGAGCTCGCCGAACGCCTTCCAGCGCGGCTTGGTGAACAGGATCCACGGACCCGCGTAGCGCTCGCCGTCCTTCACCAGGAAGCGCTGGACGTCGGGCGCGTTGGTGAAGCGCTCGCCGTCGCGCGACAGCAGGGTCATGGCGGCCAGCACGGTCAGCAGGCGCTCGGCGTTGCGCTCCGAGATGCCGGCGGCCCTGGCGACGGTGGGAATGGTGTCGTGTCCATGGGCGATGGCGGTGAAGATCTCCAGCTCGACCGCGGCCATCAGGGCGGCGCTCTCCCAGTAGGCCTGGGCGATCTTCTGCAACCGTGTCGTGTCGAGGCGCTGGTTTCCGGACATTGTGGCGTTTCCTCTCTTGTTGCCCGAGCATAGCGCGCGGGCCTAAGCTTCGTCGCCGCCGCTGGAGGACCCGCCATGGACATGCCGATCGCTTCCGAACTGCCGCTCACCGGCATCGACGTGCACGCGCTGCCGCCGGCCGACGGCGAATGGGTGCTGCGCCGCCAGCTCGCCGCCGCCTACCGGCTGGTCGACCATTTCGGCTGGACCGAGCTGATCTATGGCCACCTCACGGCGCGGGTGCCGGGCGAGGCGCCGCACTTCCTGATCAATCCCTTCGGGCTGAACTACGACGAGGTGACGGCCTCCAACCTGGTCAAGATCGACCTCGATGGGAAGATCGTCGAGCCCAGCCCGCATCCCGTGAACTACGCGGGCTTCGTGATCCACTCGGCGGTCCACATGGCCCATGCCGAGCGCCACAAGGTCGTGATGCACACCCACACGCGCGCCGGCATGGCTGTCTGCGCGCTGAAGGACGGGCTGCTGCCGGTATCGATGGTCTCGACGGCCTTCCACGGCAAGCTGTCGTATCACGACTATGAGGGGCCCAGCCTCGATCTCGACGAGCGTGCCCGCCTGCTGGCGAACCTCGGCAACAACCAGGCGATGATGCTGCGCAACCACGGGCTTCTGACCACGGGCCGCTCGGTGCCGGAGGCCTTCCTGCGGCTCTATCGGCTGGAGCGCGCCTGCCAGATCCAGCTCGACGCGGCCGCGGCGGGGACCCTCAACGTCCTGGGCGATAATCTCGCCGCCAAGTCCGGCGCCGACATGGACCGCTTCTCGGAGATGGAGTCCGCCGTGGGCATCGGCGACCTCGAATTCGCGGCGCTGGTTCGCAAGCTCGACAAGGTCGATTCGAGCTGGCGTCACTGACGATCATTTGAGTTTGTAGAGCGCCTTCAGGGAGCCGCTGGGCGCCTTGATGTCGGCGATGCGCCAGCCCGCTGGCGTTTTCACGAGCTCCAGCAGGACGTGCTTGGCTTCGCCGAAGTTCTGGAACGACACCCGGGCCGTCGCGACATCTCCACTGGCTGTCACGTCGATCGAGAGCTTCGAGATTTCCCAATCCTGGGCGTCGACGAATGGATCTCCATTCAGGGTCGGCACCTCGTTCCGGCGTTTGGCCTCGCGAGTGTCGCGGTCCATGGCCTGGGCGAGGGCCGGAACGAAGAACCGGGCGGCATCGTCGTAAGGCTGTCCCTGGAAACCTGCCTTGAGATACGGTCGATAGAGATTGTCCACGAAGGCCTGCGCCGTCGCCTGCGCCATCGCTTCAGTCCCACTCAGAGCGGTGACGAGCCCGCCAACCACCAGCAGCCGGCGCCTCAAAGTCTCCGGGTTCAAGTCTCGCTCCTGCCTGCCTATGTGCGGAAGGTCGTGCGGTCGGTGCCCGAGTAGAGGGCCTTGGCCGACCGCTCGACGGCCTCGCGATGCGTGGCGAGCGCTGCGGGGTCGAGATCGGCCTTGGGCGCCGGCTCGGGATCGAAGTTTCCGCAAGGATCGCGACCGCGCACCAGGGTTGCCGAATCGCGCACCTTGAGCTGTCGCACATGAGGGGGAATGTAGCGGAGCGCCAGCCCGATGCGGCGGTCGTCGGTCGTGTTCGGCCCCGACGCGTGGGCCAGCAGCACATGGTGCAGCGACATCTCGCCGGCCTTCAGCGGGACGTCGACTCCCGTGCCGTCGGGGACGTCGACCGCGATCTCCTGGCCGCGGCTCAGCAGATTGTTCTCGTCGAACGTGTCGCGATGCTCGAGCTGGTTCCTGAGGTGGCTGCCCGGCCAGAAACGCATCGCGCCGCTTTCGACGGGCGCATCGGCGAAGGCCACCCAGGCCGTGACGACCTCGTCGGTGCTGAGACCCCAGTAGGTCGCATCCTGGTGCCACGACACGAAGGAGGGCGACCGCGCCTCCTTGATGAAGAAGGTGCTGCTCCAGCACAGGATGTCCGGCCCGATGATGTCCTCCACCGCATCGAGGATGGCGGGATGCCGTGCGAGCTCGTTGGCCCAGGTGAAGAGCAGATGCACCTTGTGTCGCATGTTTCCCGCGATCGGTCCGCCGGTCGCGCGTTCATGCGCCTCCAGACGGTCGCGGCAGGCGCGCGCCTCGCCGGGGGACAGGACGCGGATCGGAAAATGGAAACCGTCGCGACGGTAATGCGAGACCTCGTCGGTGGAGAGACGGATGTTCATGGACCCCATCCTGCTAGAGGGACAGCACGTTCGGGTCTGTTGTGCGCACCCCATCATTGCGCGCCTTCCGCGGCTTCCCGACGAGAAACTCCTCGGCCCTCCGCAGGGCGGAGGTCAGGCGCCTGTTTTTGGTTTGAGCGACCTGCTCGGGGAACTCGGTCCGCACCAACTCGAGATAGGCTCGCGCTGCCACCCGGCCCTCGAGCTTTCGGATCAGGCGCATCTTCGAGAGCGCCATGAAGAAGCGGCGGGCAGGATCGGCGGACCGGTGCAGGGCAATGCTGGCAAGGCGGAGCTGCTCGGCAGGCGGCAGGTCTGTTTCGAGCCCGTCCAGGACGGCTCGGGGGATTTCCTTCCGGCACAGGAATACGGCGCTCGAGCCGATTTCGCCGACGAAGTCGAAATAGTCAGCCAGGGCTTCCTGATGGGTCTTTATCCAGGGCAGC
>JBILYJ010000484.1:0-4291 GCA_044377795.1 Reyranella sp.
ACAATGCCGGCCTCTCGATCCGGATCCCGCACACGGACCTCAAGGCCGCAACGCCGGCGCTGTGGCGGCAGATGCTGGACGTCAACCTGATCGCCCCCTTCGTGCTGACGGCGGAGGCCGAGCCTGCCTTGCGGCAGTCCGCAACGAGCGGGCGCCCGGCCAGCATCGTCAACATCGGCACGCATGCCGGCTCGCGGCCCAAGGGTTCGTCGATTCCCTACGCCGCGTCCAAGGCGGCGCTGCATCACGTCACCAAGCTGCTGGCGCTGTCGCTGGGGCCGGACATCCGCGTCAACGCCGTGGCGCCCGGGCTGGTCGAAACGCCGATGACGGCGAACTGGCCCGACATGCTGGAGACCTGGAAGACCAGGTCGCCGATGAAGCGACCTGCGAAACCGGAGGACATCGCCGATCTGGTGGCCGCCCTCTGCGCCAACGACTACGTTACCGGAGAGATCGTCATCGCCGACGGTGGGTTGAACCTCACCTAGCCAGACACGGAGGAAACAACAATGAACGTCCAGACGCTGCCGCCGGGCTACAAGACCGCCCCTTGGACGCCGCCGGAGACCATCACCGGCGCCATGCTGGCCGAAGCCAGCAACAAGCTGATCGAACTGCTGCGCATCCGCACCCAGCCGATCGGCATGCGCCTGTTCGAAGATCCGGCCGAGATGGACAAGATCAAGGGCGTGCGCAAGCCGACCGAGGGATTCAAGTTCACCATGTGCCAGATGGTGACGCAGTCGCGCTGGTACGGCTTCACCCTGGGCATCACCGTCGACAATACGCGCGGCGGCAATTGTGGCGGCGTCGTCGGCCTCAACCATCCGGGCGAGGGCTTCCTCTCGGGCGACCACATGAACGGTGTGTGGTTCGGCAACAAGGAAGCCTCGGCCGCCCACCAGGCGCAGATGCCGCGCGTGCCCGACGGCAAGTACAACGGCCTCGTCGTGTCGCCGCTGCGCTCGGCGCGTCTCGACCCGCCGGACATCTGCCTGTTCTACGGCACGCCCGGCCAGATGATCTATTTCATCAACGGGCTGCAGTATCACCGCTACCGCCGCTACGACTTCACGGTGACGGGCGAGAGCGCCTGCGCCGATTCGTGGGGCCGGGCGCTGGCCACGCGCCAGACCTCGCTGTCGCTGCCGTGCTTCGCCGAGCGTCGCTACGGCGGCGTGGCCGACGACGAGCTGCTGATGGCCTGCCCGCCGGACGAGCTGCTGCGCGCGGTCGAGGGCATGGGCCATCTCGGCAAGAATGGCCTGCGCTATCCGTTCCCGCCCTATGGCGCGGTGATGGATCCGGCGCTGGGCATGGCCAAGAGCTACAGCTGAGATGCTCTATGTCGTGGCCTGGCCGGTGCTCGGCGAGGCCGACGACACGGCGCTACGCCGCCTGCGGGCGCAGTACCATCCGCAGGAAGCCGATCAGATCGGCCCGCACTTCACCCTCGTGTTCGGCGCCGCGGACGGTCGCGAGGACGAATTGCGGGCGGCGCTGGAGAGTGTCACACGGCGGCCCTTCTGGTTCCAGATCGACCGCATCGTTCGATCCGACCTGTACCTTTATGCCGAACCGTCGGACGGTGCGGCCGAGCTGTCGGCGCTTTATGACATCCTGAATCCAGATCCCGACAACGAGCCGTTCGAGCCGCACATCACGCTTGGCCGGTTCCGCAGCGCTGCCGAGGCCGAGCAGGTGGCGCGCATCGTCGGGCGCCAGAACCTGCCGATGACCGGACGGATCGTGGAGCTGGCGCTACTGCGACGGACGGGAGATACGCTCGACACCTTGGCGAGCGTAAACCTCGGCGCATGAAGATCGTCGGCCGGACCCTTCTCGCGCTCCTGGCCGGTCTTGTAATTCTCTTCTTCTTCGGACGCCCGATGGTCTGGGCGGAAGCCACGCTGGTGATGTGGGACATCGCGGCGGGCGGTGCGCCGACCTGGTTGCAGGAAGTGACCGCGCCGACCGACGAACAGCCGATGCGCTGGGACGGCGGGGAGGGCGATCTCTATCTGCCGGCGAGCCAGGCGCGCGCCGCGATGGTCCTCGTGCCGGGCGCCGCCATGCTGGGACGCGACGAGCCGAGGCTGCAGGCCTTTGCCCGCAGCCTCGCGCGGGTGGGTTTTGCCGTACTGGTGCCGGAACTCCCCGAGGTGCGCCAGCTCGTCCTGTCCCGCGCCGACGGCGACCGCGTGGCCGATGCCCTGCGGCAACTGAACAGGCGCCTGCCCGATCTGCCGCTCGGCGTTGCCGCCATTTCATACGCCGCCGCGCCCGCCATCATTGCCGCGATCGAGGACGATCTCGCCCCGCGTATCGCCTTTGTCGTCGCGATCGGCGGCTACCGCGATGCCTATACGACCATCCGCTTCGTCACCACGGGCGCCTTCCGGCCGAGAGGCGACAGCCGGGAGTTCCGGGTCGAGCCGAACGCCTACGGCCGCTGGGCCATCCTGCGCGCCAATGCCGGCCGGCTCGACGATCCGGCGGATGCCCGCCTGCTGGAACAGATCGCGCTACGCCGCTTCCGCGACCGCGACGCCGACATATCGCGAGAGGCCGCGATGCTGGGACCGCAGGGCCGCGCGGTGCTGGCGCTGGTCGACAATCGCGATCCCGATGCCGTCAATCGCCTGATCGAGGAACTCCCCGAGAGCGTGCGCCGCGAGATCGATGGCCTCAATCTCGCCTTCCACGATCTGTCGAAGTTGCGCGGCCATCTCATCCTGGTGCATGGCCGCACCGATCCCATGGTGCCCTACAGCGAAAGCCAGGACCTCGCCGTGGCAGCGTCGAAGGCGCATGTGTCGCTGTTCCTGATCGACGATATCGGCCATGTCGAGTTCACGGCGGTGAACGTCGCCAATGCCTGGAAGATGTGGCAGGCCATCGTCGCGCTCCTTGAGGAGCGGCGGTAGAGTCTTTCCACTTCAGCACCACCTCATCCTGAGGAGCGGCCGCAGGCCGCGTCTCGAAGGATCGGCAACAAACGTGGTGCTCGTGCCCATGCTTCGAGACGCGCTCCTCCGGAGCGCTCCTCAGCATGAGGTTGGTGGTGGTGATTTTGTCGGAATCAGAAGGACTCTAACGCCAGAGCGGCGGCAGGGGCGGCAGGCGGACATTGCCCGGGCGCGTCGCCACGCCGAACTTTGCCAGGGCCTCGCGGACCTCGCGCGGCATCGCCATGTTCGGCGAGGCCGTGACGCCCGCCAGCTTGAACACTCGATCGATGAGGCGCTGAAAGCGGTCGCCGTCGTCGGGATAGCGGCGGATCTCGACCTTGCGGCCCTCGCCGATGCCGGCCTTGGCCTTGGCGATGTTGAGGGCGAGCTGCAGGCCTCCCAGTTCGTCCACCAGGCCGGCGCTCTTGGCGTCGATGCCGCTGAAGACCCGGCCGCGGGCGGCGGCGTCGATGCGGTTGGCGTCGAGGTTGCGGGACTCGGCGACCTGGGTCGTGAAGGCCGCGTAGATGACGTCGAGCTCGCGGTTGACCGCGGCGCGCTGGGCCGGCGTCGGTGGCTGGAAGGTCGAGTGCATGCCGGCGTTTCTGCCGACCGAGACGCGCTCGACGTTGACGCCGAGCGAGGTCAGCAGCTCCTGTGCCATGGGCCAGATGCTGAAGACGCCGATCGAGGCGGTGATGGTCGTCGGCTGCGCGACGATCACGTCACCGCGCACGGCGGCCAGATAGCCACCGGAGGCGGCCACGTCACCCATCGAGACGATGACGGGCTTGCCGGCGGCGCGCGCCCGGCCGACCGCGTCGGCAATGGCGTCGGCGGCGGGGTAGGTGCCCCCGGGCGAGTCGATGCGCAGGACGATGGCGCGCACGTCCTTGGCCAGCGCGGCGTTCTCCAGCGCCTCGACCACGTCCTCGGCATTGGCCATCGCGTCGTCCTCCAGAGGACCGCCGTCGCCACCGCCCGACATGATGGCACCGCTCACCCGCACCAGGGCGATGACTTCGCCGTTCTGCTTGGGGCGCGTCTCGTCGCCGGCATATTCCGCGAGGGTGACGAAATCGCGCTTTCCGTTGGCGCGCTGGTAGACGTCCTCGAGCGCGTCGGCGCGATAGCCGATCTTGTCGACGAGGCCATCGCGGCGGGCCTGTTCGGATTCGTGCGGCGCCGTGTCGATCAGGCGGCGAAGCTGCGCGGGGTCGATCTTGCGGTCGCGCGCCACGTCGCTCACGAACTGGCCGAACAGGCTGTCGATCAGCTGCTGCAGGTTCTCGCGGGCGGGACGCGTATAACTCGTCTCGAGGAATGTGTCGGGCGCG
>JBILYJ010000483.1:0-4291 GCA_044377795.1 Reyranella sp.
TGCTTCGCGCTGCTCAATACCGGCAGCATCGCCGTGCATTCGCGTCATCGCCTTCTCACCACCATCGCCTACCAGCTCGACGGGCGGCGCACCTATGCGCTGGAGGGCAGCATCTTCATCGCCGGCGCCGCGGTACAGTGGCTGCGCGACGGGCTGAATCTGATCGAGAAATCCTCCGACGTCGAGGAAGTCGCCGCCGGGGCCAAAGACGGCCACGGCGTCTACATGGTGCCGGCCTTCGTCGGGCTGGGCGCGCCGCACTGGGATCCGGAGGCGCGCGCCGCCATTCTCGGCCTCACGCGCGATTCGGGCCCCGGCGAGATCGCCGCCGCGACCCTCGATTCGGTCTGCTACCAGACCCGCGACCTGCTGGAGGCGATGCGCGGCGACGGCGCCCAGATCGATGAGCTGAGGGTCGATGGCGGGATGGTGGTGAATGACCTGCTGATGCAGCGGCTGGCCGACACGGCGGGCACGCCGGTCGAGCGGCCGGTGGTGACCGAGACGACTGCGCTGGGCGCCGCCTTCCTGGCCGGCCTGAAGGCGGGCCTGTGGCCGTCGCTGGAGGCCCTGTCGAAGACCTGGGTGCTCGACCGGGCCTTCCTGCCGGCGGAGGGGGCTGCCTCGCGTGACCGTCGTTATGCCGGCTGGAAGGACGCGGTCCGCCGGGTCCGCAGTTCCTGATTGCTGGTGAGGGGCGCGGCCTTTAGGTTGCGCCCGCCATGAAAAGCCGCGCCAATCCCGTCTACTGCAGCATCGACACGACCGATCTTGCCCACGCCACCAAGCTGATCCAGAGCGTCGCCGGAGGGCCGAAGCCGGCCGTCGGCGGAATCAAGCTCGGCCTGGAGTTCTTCCTGGCCCATGGCGCCCCGGGCGTGCGCTATGCCTTTCCGACGCCGGTGCGCGCGACCGGCGTGGGCTTCTTCCTCGACCTCAAGCTGCACGACATTCCCAACACGGTGGCCGGCGGCATCCGCGCGGTGGTCGAGCTGGCGCCTACCTTCATCACGATCCATGCGAGTGGTGGCCGCGAGATGATGAAGGCGGCGGTCGAAGAGGCCGGCTCGCAGGCGGCGAAGCAGAACGTCGCGCGGCCGAAGCTGCTCGGCGTCACCGTGCTCACGTCGCTCGACCGCTCCGATCTCGAAGCGACCGGCGTCAATGCCGACCCGTCGGACCAGGTGCTGCGGCTCGCCGCATTGGCGCACGAAAGCGGCCTCGACGGCGTAATCTGCTCGCCGCTTGAGATCGAAGCGCTGCGCCGCCAATGCGGCCCCGACTTCGTTCTCATGGTACCCGGCATTCGCCCCGTGGGCAGCGCCGCCAACGACCAGAAGCGGGCGATGACGCCGCGCCAGGCGGTCGATCTCGGCGCCACCAACCTGGTCGTCGGCCGGCCGATCTACCAGGCACAGGACCCGCGCGCGGCCGCCGAGGCGATCGCACGCGAGGCCGGCGTCAACGACCTATGACCGTCGAGGCGAAGATCTGCGGACTGTCGACGCCGGAGACGGTCGATGCGGCCGTGGAGGCTGGCGCCGGCTTCGTGGGCTTCGTCACCTTTCCGCGCTCGCCGCGCCATATCGAGTCGCTCGACGAGCTCAAGGCGCTGGGCGCACGGGTGCCGCGTACCGTGGTTCGCGTCGGCCTGTTCGTCGATGCCGACGACGCGCTGATCGACGCGCGTCTCGCGACCGGCGCGATCGACATGCTGCAGCTTCATGGCGCCGAGACCGCCGAGCGCGTGGCCGCGCTGAAGGCGCGCACCGGGAAGCCGGTGATCAAGGCCATCAAGGTCGCCGCTCCCGCGGACGTCGAGCGCGGCATCGAGGCCTATGCCGACGTCGCCGACCGGCTGATGTTCGATGCCGCCGATGGCACCCTGCCGGGCGGCAATGCCAAGGCCTTCGACTGGACCTTTCTGTCGGGCCGGACGGTGCCGCGTCCGTGGTTCCTCGCCGGCGGCCTCAATCCCGGAAATGTCGCCGAGGCGGTCCGCGTCACCGGCGCGCGCGCCGTCGACGTTTCTTCTGGTGTAGAAGCCACACGCGGTGTGAAATCCGTCGAACTGATCCGCGCCTTCCTTGGCGCAGTAAAAGCGCTTTGAGGAGCAGACTGCATGAAGATCGAGGAACGGTTGAAGGAACTCGGCATCGAGCTTCCCGAGGCGACGACGCCGGTGGGCAGCTACGTCAATGCCGTGCGCACCGGCAACCTGCTCTATATGGCGGGCAAGGGGCCGGGCCTGCCGGGCAAGCCGCTGCCGGTGGGCAAGGTGGGACGCGATTTCTCGCTCGAGCAGGCCAATCGCCTGGCGCGCGACACCGGCCTCAGCATTCTCGCCGCCCTCAAGGCCGAGCTGGGTGACCTCGACCGCGTGAAGCGCATCGTCAAGGTTCTGGGCATGGTCAATGCCACGTCGGAGTACGGCAGCCAGCCCGAAGTCATCAACGGCTGCTCCGATCTCTTCGTCGAGGTGTTCGGTGATAAGGGCCGCCATGCGCGCTCGGCGGTCGGCATGGGGTCCCTGCCACGCGGAATACCGGTCGAGATCGAGGTGATCGTCGAACTCGAGGATGATGCGCCGCCGCCGCGTGCCGCCATCGCAAAGCCGGCCGCCAAGGCAACGGCCAGACCCAAGGCTGCGCCCAAGGCAAAGGCTGCCCCCAAGGCCAAGGCAGTCAAAAAGAAGAAAATCTAGCGTTTTTGACCGACCGGTGCCGGGGCTGCTAAGCCGGCCCGTCCCGACAGGAAAAGCAATGCCCGAAGCACCCAACAGTTTTCGCACCGGTCCCGACGAGCGTGGGCATTTCGGCATTTTCGGCGGCCGTTACGTCGCCGAAACGCTGATGCCGCTGATCCTCGAGCTGGAGAAGGCCTACAACGAGGCCAAGGCCGATCCGGCGTTCCAGAACGAGCTCGACTATCTGCTGGAGCACTATGCCGGCCGGCCCAGCCCGCTCTACTACGCCAAGCGCCTGACCGAGAAGCTGGGTGGCGCAAAAATCTACTTCAAGCGCGACGAGCTGAACCACACGGGCAGCCACAAGATCAACAACGTGCTGGGTCAGGTCCTGATGGCCAAGCGCATGGGCAAGACGCGGGTCATCGCCGAGACCGGCGCCGGCCAGCATGGCGTCGCCACCGCCACCGCCTGTGCGCTTTTCGACATTCCCTGCGTGGTCTTCATGGGGGCCGTCGACGTCGATCGCCAGGCGCCCAACGTCGTGCGCATGAACATGCTGGGGGCCGAGGTCCGCGCCGTGACGGCGGGTTCCGCCACGCTCAAGGACGCCATGAACGAGGCGCTGCGCGACTGGGTCGCGACCTGCGAGAACACGTTCTACTGCATCGGCACCGTGGCGGGCCCGCATCCCTATCCGGCGATGGTGCGCGACTTCCAGTGCGTCATCGGCAACGAGACGCGCGTGCAGATGATGAAGGCCGAGGGCCGTTTGCCCGACACGCTGGTGGCGTGCATCGGCGGCGGCTCGAATGCGATGGGCCTGTTCCATCCTTTCCTCGACGACAAGGGAGTACGCCTCGTCGGCGTCGAGGCGGGCGGCAAGGGTGTGGAGACCGGCGAACATGCTGCGTCGCTCACGGGTGGCCGCCCGGGCGTGCTGCACGGCAACCGGACCTACCTCCTGCAGGACAAGGAAGGTCAGATCACCGAGGCGCATTCGATCTCCGCCGGGCTCGATTATCCCGGCATCGGGCCCGAGCATTCCTGGCTGAAGGAGACGGGCCGCATCGAATACGTGTCGGCCACCGACAACGAGGCGCTCGCGGCCTTCCAGATGCTGTGCAAGCTGGAGGGCATCATTCCGGCGCTCGAGCCGGCCCACGCTCTGGGGCATGTGATCAAGCTCGCCCCGACCTTGCCGAAGGACAATCTGCTGGTGATGAACCTCTGCGGACGCGGCGACAAGGATGTCTTTGCCGTAGCCGAACGCCTCGGGATGAAGATCTGACCATGAGCCGCATCGCCAAGCGCTTCGCCCGGCTCAAGGCCGACAAACGTGCCGGTCTCGTGACCTATGTCACCGCCGGCGATCCCAACCTCGACGTCAGCTACCAGATCCTGAAGGGCCTGCCGGCCGCCGGCGCCGATCTCATCGAGCTCGGCATGCCCTTCACCGACCCGATGGCCGACGGCCCGTCGATCCAGCTCGCCGGTCAACGCGCGCTGAAGGCCGGCATCACCGTCGATGCGACCTTCGACATGGTGCGCCGCTTTCGCAAGGAAACCGGCGACAACGACACGCCGATCCTGCTGATGGGCTAC
>JBILYJ010000507.1:0-4082 GCA_044377795.1 Reyranella sp.
CCTTCTCCAGCAGCGGGCTGACGACGTCGAGACGCTTGGCGATGTAGTCGGCCGTCTGCTTGGCCAGCACCGGATCGGCCAGCACGTCGGGCTTGAGGGCGCCGGCGATCGCCGCCTGCTCGATCACCGCCTGGCTGGTGACGCGGCGCGACAGGGCCAGCGGCTTCACGAGGTTGGTCACCGAGCGGGCGATGTCGACCGTGTTGCGCAGATCGTCCTTGGCGAGGACGCTGCCGCTGCCGAGCTGCAGCGTGGCGCCCTCGAGGCCGGTCTGGATCAGATGATCGTCGAGCGCGCGCTCGTCCTTGAGGTAGATCGCCGACTTGCCCTTCGCCGCTTTGAACAGCGGCGGCTGGGCGATGTAGAGGTAGCCGCGCTCGATCAGGTCGCGCATCTGGCGATAGAAGAACGTCATCAGGAGCGTGCGGATATGCGAGCCGTCGACGTCGGCGTCGGTCATGATGATGATCTTGTGATAGCGCAGCTTGTCGAGGTTGAAATCGTCGTGGCCGATGCCGGTGCCCAGCGCCGTGATCAGCGTGCCGATTTCCGCCGAGCCCAGCATCTTGTCGAAGCGCGCGCGCTCGACGTTCAGGATCTTGCCGCGCAACGGCAGGATCGCCTGGTTGGCGCGGTTGCGGCCCTGCTTGGCCGAGCCGCCGGCCGAATCACCCTCGACGATGAAGAGTTCCGAGAGCGCCGGATCGCGTTCCTGGCAGTCGGCGAGCTTGCCGGGCAGCGAGCTCACGTCGAGCGCGCCCTTGCGGCGGGTGAGTTCGCGGGCTTTTTTCGCGGCCTCGCGGGCGGCGGCGGCCTCGACGACCTTGGTCAGGATCTTGCGCGTCTCGGCGGGATGCTCTTCCAGCCACTGGCCGAACTTGTCGGCGACGACGGATTCGACGACCGGGCGCACTTCCGAGGAGACCAGCTTGTCCTTGGTCTGCGAGGAGAACTTGGGATCGGGCACCTTCACGGACAGCACGCAAGTCAGGCCCTCGCGCATGTCGTCGCCGGTGAGGCCGACCTTCTCCTTCTTGGAGATGCCGCTCTCGTCGGCGTACTTGTTCAGCGTGCGCGTCAGCGCGCCGCGGAAGCCCGCCAGATGGGTGCCGCCGTCGCGCTGCGGGATGTTGTTGGTGAAGCACAGCATCGTCTCGTGATAGCTGTCGTTCCACTGCATCGCGACTTCGACGGAGATGCCTTCCTTCTCGCCGCGGATCGACACCGGCGGGTCGTGCAGCACCGACTTGTTGCGGTCGAGATACTTGGCGAAGGCCTCGACGCCGCCTTCGTAATAGAGTTCGGAGACCTTGTGCTCGGCGGCCCGTTCGTCGGTCAGCACGACGCGCACGCCGGAGTTCAGGAATGCCAGCTCGCGCAGCCGGTGCTCGAGCGTCGCGAAATCGAACTCGGTCTTGGTGAAGGTGCCGGTCGACGGCAGGAAGGTCACCTCCGTTCCGTGCTGGCCCTGGTCGGCCTCGCCCACGATCTTCAGGTCGCCTTCCGGCTCGCCGTGCCGGAAGATCATGTGGTGCTCCTTGCCGTTGCGCCAGATGCGCAGGTCGAGGCGCTGGGACAGCGCGTTCACGACCGCGGCGCCGACGCCGTGCAGGCCGCCCGACACCTTGTAGGAATTCTGGTCGAACTTCCCGCCGGCATGGAGCTGCGTGAAGATCACGTTGGCGGCCGAAATGCCCTCTTCCTTGTGGATGTCGGTCGGCACACCGCGGCCGTTGTCGCGCACCGTGACCGAGCCGTCGCCGTGCAGGATGACGACGACCTTGTCGCAGTAGCCCGCCAGCGCCTCGTCGATCGCGTTGTCGACGATCTCATAGACCATGTGATGCAGGCCGGTGCCGTCATCGGTGTCGCCGATGTACATGCCCGGGCGTTTGCGGACGGCCTCGAGGCCGCGCAGTACCTTGATGGAATCGGCGCCGTAATCCTCGGCGCCCGGCGTGATGTCGTTGTCGCTCATGGTCCTGGCTTTCGGAAAGGTGTTCAGACCGCCGTGATGGATCCGTCGGCCACGCGCAGGATCTGCGCGCGACCGCGGAGCGGCGCAAAGAGTTGGGCATCGGTGCCGGTCATCCAGCTCTGGACGCCGAGCGCCACCACCTCGTCGAACAGCGCCCGCCGGCGCTCCTCGTCGAGATGGGCCGCGATCTCGTCGAGCAGCAGCAGCGGCGGCCGGCCGCGCGACAGCGACACCAGCCGGGCATGCGCCAGCGCGATCGAGACGAGGACCGCCTTCTGCTGGCCGGTCGACCCCTCGGCCGCCGGCAGGTCGAGATCGAGGTGGCGCACCGCGAGATCGCTGCGGTGCGGTCCGCAGGACGTGGTGCCGGCTTCGCCGTCGCGCAAGCGGCTGGCTGCCAACTCGCTGCGCAGCCTGTCCTCGACGTCGATCGCAGGCATGGTGGCGATCCAGCCGTCGACCTCTCCCGCCATGGCGAGCGAAGCCCGGGGGAAGGGACCGACCCCCAGCCGCGCGGCGGCGTCGAGACGCTGCACCGTGTCGGCGCGCGCCGCCGCCAGCGCGACGCCGTGGCGGGCCATCGTGTCTTCCAGCGCCGTGAACCAGTGCGGGTCGCGGTTGCCTTCTCCGAGGAGCCGGCTGCGCTGGCGCTGCGCGTTCTCGTAGGCCGCGACGTCGCCGGCATGCTGGGGATGCAGCGCCGTCACCAGCCGGTCGAGAAAGCGCCGCCGCTCGGTCGCGCCGTCGAGGAACAGCCGGTCGAGCTGCGGCGTCAGCCACACCGCGGCGACGTGCTGGCCCAGCGCGGTCTGGCTCTGCATCGGCCGGCCGTCGATGCGCACGGCGCGGCGCGGCGTGCTGCTCTCGCTGCGCCCGGCTTCGAGGCCGGTGCCGATGGCCAGCCGGCCCTCGGGCGTGTCGAGCGTCGCGGCGGCGGCCCAGCCGGCGGCCGACGGTTCGTCGCCGCGGGCACGGCGGCAGACATCGTCGAGCCGTGCCCGTCGCAGGCCGCGGCCGGGGGCCAGGAAGGAGAGGGCTTCCAGAAGGTTGGTCTTGCCCGCGCCGTTGGCGCCGACCAGCACGACCGGCTCCTGGCCGCACTCGAGGCGGAGCTGGCGGTAGTTGCGGAAGTCGGTCAGGCGAAGCTGGCGCACGGCGAGAAGGGCCGGCGCAGCGCCCGATACGGCGTCGGAAGAGTAGGTGAGGGTGCTGATGGCCTGTGCGTTCATACCCGCATCGGCATGAGCACGTAGAGCGCGCTCTCGTCGGCACCGTCACGCACCAGGGTGGGCGAGCCGGCATCGGCCATCAGGAAGCGCGCCTCGCTGCCGGCGATCTGTTCGGTGATGTCCAGCAGGTAGCGCGAGTTGAAGCCGATCTCGAGGGCCGTATCCTTGTACTCGACCTCGATCTCCTCGCTGGCGCTGCCGGCGTCGGGGCTGGTCGCCGAGAGGGTGACGATGCCCTTGGCGACCGCCAGCTTGATGGCCCGCGACTTTTCGGTGGAGATCGTCGAGACGCGGTCGACGGCGTGCGCGAATTCCTTGCACGGCACGTTCAGGACCTTGTCGTTGCCGGTCGGGATGACCCGCTCATAGTCCGGGAAGGTGCCGTCGATCAGCTTGCTGACCAGGGTGACGTTGCCGCTGGAGAAGCGGATGCGGGTGTCGCTGAGTTCGATGTCGACCGAACCGTCGCCCTCGTCGAGCAGCTTGCGGACCTCGCCCACGGTCTTGCGCGGCACGATCACGCCGGGGATCTCGCCGGCGCCCTTGGGCAGCGGCACCTCGACCCGGGCGAGACGATGACCGTCGGTTGCCACGCCGCGCAGCACCTGGGTGCCGCCTGCGGTCGCGGCATGGAAATAGATGCCGTTCAGGTAGTAGCGGGTCTCCTCGTTGGAGATCGCGAACCGGGTGCGGTCGATGATGCCCTTGAGGTCGCTCGCCGGGAGCTGGAACCGGTGCGGCAGGTCGCCCTCGGTCATGGCCGGGAAATCGGCCGGCGGCAGGCATTGCAGGGTGAAGCGGGAGCGGCCGGCCCGGATGACCAGGCTGCTGTTGTCCGAGGCCGCTTCCAGCTCGACCTGGGCGCCATCGGGCAG
>JBILYJ010000485.1:0-4284 GCA_044377795.1 Reyranella sp.
CAGGGCGGGCAGGTGCGCAATTTCAGTGTCGTGTTCGACGACCGGCGCAACACTGTCGGGGTGTGGGACGGAACCTCGATGGCCGAGGGCACGAGCGTGGTCATCACGTTCCAGGCGCTGAGAGCGACCTTTCCCAATTTCTCGATGACCTACAATCGCAACGACGGCGCCTTCTCGATGACGCCGCTCGGGGCCAACTATGGCGGCCTGCTGCACGGCGAATGCCGCCGCAGTCCGCCGCCGCCCGGCGTTCCCGCCGGGCAGCGTTAGCGACTTCGTCAGTAGCCGAGATCGGCCGGCTGCTCGCAGCGCAGGTCGGCAACGCTGTTTTCCGTCGCCTGGCGGCCCGGCGTCGTCTGGCCGTTGCAGGTGTAGCGGATGCGCAGCGTCTTGGTGAGACGATCGGGCATGCCGAAGATATAGGCCATCGCCGGCACCTGGCAGCGCGTGGGGCCCTCGCCACAGATGTCACGGACCTGCTGGGTGACGTCGATGGTCGAGGACGGGCCGCCCCACGAGGCTTCGAGGATATCGATCCGACGCGGCACGATGGGCGCCTGGCCGACGCAGGCCATGCGGACCTTGAAGGTCGGCGGTGCGACCTCGGCCAGCACGAAGTTCTGGGGCTGGCAGGTCCAGATCACGGTGAGCTTCTTGGTCAGGTCCGCGCGATTGTCGTTGAAGGCGGGTCCATTGGCGAACACGTCGCAGGGATAGCCACCCGGGCAGGTGACCATGCTGGTCACATCGGCGCCCGGTCCCGCCTGTGGCAGGCCCCAGTAGGCGCGCTTGATCTGCGCCGTCGATTGCACCACCACCCGCGAGCCTTGGCTGCACGCCACAGCCGTGCCCACGATGGCCAATGCCAGAAGAAGTAGACGACCCCAAGCCATGAAACCCCCGGTCTAAAACTGCACTGCCAGTCCCGATTTCCCGTCGGGAAACTACCGTCCGCGCGCGGTCGCGGCAATCGGCCATGCTTGACACTATTTGCACTCTCTTTAAAAGCAATTGCGATGGGGATCGCGATCTCCCCACGAGGCGACAGCCGAAGCATCGCGTCCTGCTCCACATAACAAGGACGCCGACATGACTTCGCCCAACGCAATTTCTCCCGATAAACTCGCCCGCCTCATCGGCCGCCCCGACTCACCGTTACTGATAGACGTCTGCACCGAGGAGGACTTCGCCGCCAACCCGCACCTCGTGCCGGGTGCGGTGCGTCGTCCGTGGGCCGAGGTGCCCGTGTGGGGACCGGCCTTGGTCGCCGCCCGGCGGCCTGCCGTGGTGGTCTGCAAGAAAGGCCTGAAACTCAGCCAGGGCGTCGCCGCATGGTTGCGCCACGAAGGTGTACCGGCCGACGTGCTGGAGGGCGGGATCCTCGCCTGGCAGGCGGCCCGGCTGCCGACGGTGCCGGTCGAACGCCTGCCGCGGCGAGACTCCGGCGGCCGCACCGTCTGGGTGACCCGCAGCCGACCCAAGGTCGACCGCATCGCCTGTCCCTGGCTGATCCGCCGCTTCGTCGATCCACAGGCGGTCTTCCTCTTTGTGGCGCCGGCGGACGTGCTCGAGGTCGCCGACCGGTTCGGCGCGGCGCCGTTCGACGTCGACCACGCGGACGTGCACTGGAGCCATCGCGGCGAGCGCTGCACGTTCGATCTCATGGTCGAGGAATTCGGCCTGGAGACCCCGCCCCTGAAGCGCCTGGCCACGATCGTGCGCGGCGCCGACACGGGCCGCCCCGAACTTGCCCCCGAATCGGCGGGCCTGCTGGCTGCCTCGCTCGGCCTGTCGCGCATGTATGCCGACGACCTCGCGCAACTCGAAGCGGGGCTCGCCCTCTACGATGCCTTCTATCGCTGGTGCCGTGACGCCGTCGACGAGGGTCACGACTGGCCGCCGACCGCGAGGAAGTCATGAGTGAACCGAAAGAACACGGCGTCACGTTTGTCGAGGCGATGAAGGTCTGGGCGCGCGTTGCGGCCCTTTCCTTCGGCGGGCCCGCCGGCCAGATCGCGGTGATGCATCGCATCATCGTCGAGGAGAAGAAGTGGATCGGCGAGCAGCGCTTCCTGCAGGCGCTCAACTACTGCACCCTGCTGCCCGGTCCCGAGGCGCAGCAGCTGGCGACCTACATCGGCTGGCTGATGCATCGCACGGCGGGCGGCCTGCTGGCCGGGACGCTGTTCGTGCTGCCCGGCCTCGTGGCCATCATGGCGCTGTCGTGGGTCTACGTGCTGCTGGGCAAGGTCACCCTGGTACAGGGCCTGTTCTTCGGGCTGAAAGCCGCCGTGCTGGTCATCGTGCTCGAGGCAGTGCTGCGGGTGGGGCGGCGGGCGCTGCGCAACAACGCAATGCGCCTGCTGGCGGCCGCTGCCTTTGTCGCGATCTTCTTCTACGGCGTGCCGTTCCCGCTGATCGTCGTCGCGGCGGGGCTGATCGGTTTCACCGCCACGAAGCTCGGCCGTTCCGAATTCCAGGCCGGTGGACACGGCGCGGGCGGCCATGCCGGGTTGGGAGATGCGCAGTCGCTGCTGGGCGAGGCGACCCCCGCGCATGCCAGGCCCAATCTCGCCTGGACGCTGTCGATCGGCGCCATTTTCCTGATCCTGTGGCTGACGCCGGTCGGGCTGCTTTGGTTCCTGCGCGGACCCGACGACGTCTTCACGCAGATCGCGTTGTTCTTCAGCAAGATGGCGGTGGTGACCTTCGGCGGCGCCTACGCCGTGCTGGCCTATGTCGCGCAACAGGCGGTCGACCAGTATGGCTGGGTCACTGCCGGCGAGATGCTGGACGGGCTCGGGCTGGCCGAGTCGACGCCGGGGCCGCTGATCATGGTGACGCAGTTCGTGGGCTTCCTCGGCGCCTGGCGCGACCCGGGGGGACTGTCTCCCCTGCTGGCCGGAACCCTGGGCGGGCTGCTCACCACCTGGGTCACGTTCGTGCCGTGCTTCCTGTGGATCTTCGTCGGCGCGCCCTATGTCGAGGCGTTGCGGTCCAACAAGGCGCTGTCGGGCGCGCTGGCGGCCATCACCGCGGCGATCGTGGGCGTGATCCTGAACCTCGCGGTCTGGTTCGGGCTGCAGGTGTTGTTTGCCGAGCTGCGCCCGGTCAGCCTGCTCGGCGCCACCGTCGACGTGCCGGTGCTTGGGTCGGCGAACGTCGCGGCCGTTGCACTGGCGGCGGCCTGTGCGGTTGCTGTATTCCGCTTCCGCTTCGGGATGATCCCGGTCCTGCTGGCCAGCTCGATGGCCGGCATCGTCTACGCATTGATGTTATAGGAAATTCATGACCGACACGCTCCCCGACCGACTGTCCACCAATCCCAAGAGCCCGCATTATGACGAGGCGCTTCTCCAGCGCGGCATTGGCATCAAGTTCGATGGCCAGGAGAAGACCAACGTCGAGGAGTATTGCGTGAGCGAGGGCTGGATCCGCGTGGCCGTCGGCAAGACGGTGGACCGCAAGGGCAATCCGCTCACCATCAAGCTCAAGGGCACGGTCGAGCCGTTCTTCGAGACCAAATCCTAGAGGGAGCTGCATGGCACGGCCGCACGCGGATGAAGACTCACCGAAGCGGCATCCGCGTCGGCGCGACCTGCTGGCAGGAGCGGCGGCCCTCGGCGGCCTGCAGCTGGCGTCCGGGCTGGCAGGAGCGCAGCCCTTGAAGGTCCGCCTCGGCACGGCGACCCCGGGCGGCGGCTTTCCGGTCTATGGCGCGGCCTTCGTCGAGGGCGTGCGCCGCTTCGATCCGGCGCTCGAGATCGAGGCGATCAACACCAGGGGCAGCACCGAGAACGTGCCGATGCTCGAGGCCGGCACGCTCGACATCGCGCTGGTCCAGGGCGAGGTCGTCCATGCGGCGCTGCAGGGCGTGGGCCGCGCCCCGGCCGACCTGCGTGTGCTGACCGCCATGTATCCGACAGCCGGCATGTTCGTCGTGCGGGCCGATTCGCCCTATCGCACCATCGCCGACCTCAAGGGCAAGCCAATCGCCTGGGGCGCCGGCGGTTCGGGCCTGGTGATCCTCGGTCGCTACGCCATGGACGGGCTCGGCCTCGATGCCGCCAGGGACTTCCAGCCGATCTATCTCGAGCGCGCCGGCGACGGCCCGGCGATGGTGCTGGACGGCCGGGCTGCCGCGCTGTGGGGTGGCGGCAATGGCTGGCCGGGCTTCATGGCCATGGCCAGGAGCCAGGACGGCGCCCGCTTCATCGCGCCCGATGGCGACGAAATCCGGCGGATCCTCGCCAAACACCCGTTCCTCAAGCCCGTCACGCAGCC